>JAEOTV010000032.1 GCA_016839635.1 Promethearchaeota archaeon
AAGTTATCCCTCCTATATCCATCGCATTGTACCGATTTGTAATCGCGTCACTTTCATTTCTATTAATTGATATTTATTTTAAATTTAAAAAAAAAGAGAAATTAATCTCAAATAATGACAATAAGACCAAATTTTCAAGAAATGATTGGTTACTACTTATAATTGCAAGTTTTACAGGAATTTCATTCTTTTTTCTTTTTCAATATTCCTCAATTGAAATAATAGGTCCATCACTTCCTGCTCTATTTGTTTGTTTGATAACACCAGTAATTATCACTATTCTTGCCTTATTCTTCTTCAAGGAAAAACTGAATACTTTCAAAATAATAGGTTTTATTATCGCGACAATCGGAGGTTTTTTATTAGTAACAGGAGGGGATATTAACAGCCTTGCACTAGATTCTCCTAATTTTTTAGGATACTTATTTGCGTTAATGACGCCTATTTTATGGGCAATTTATTCTACTGCTACAAAAAAAATTTCGAAACATACTTCAAGCATCACCATGAATAAATTTATTGCTTATATTGGTACTTTAGAACTTATTATGTTTGTGATAATCAATGGAGAGTTTATAATTTTTATTCAAAACTTTCTAAATATTTCATTATTCCTCTGTGCAATATATTTAGGAGTGGGTTGTTATGTATTAGGTTATTACATATGGCAAAATTCCCAAAAAACTTTAGAATCATCAAAAGTCGCATCCTTCTTATATGTTGAGCCTTTTCTTACTTTATTGTTTTCTTTATTACTTCGACGAAGTGAAACAATTGTTTTATGGAATATAATTGGTGGAATAATAGTATTAGTTGCTGTTCTGATTATTAACTACGAAAAAAAAAGAATAAAAAAAAAAATAAATTAGATTATTCTAATTTTAGAAGTCTCTTTGTCCAGCCAGGTAATATAAAACCAAGATAATAAAAAGTACTTGAAAGCATCATTAAGGTCCTAAATATTATCAACGTTGCAGGAGATAATGGAAGAAATCCATCCCCAATTCCTCCAATTGCGAATAAATTGAATGATAAAAGTAGGAATCTGCCTTTCCATCTTAAGACAGGATCTTGCTTTTCTTTTAATGAAGCAATTGCAAAATCGTTTCCAGTGACTGTACTAATAAGTAGAGAGAAAGCAAGAAATCCTAAGACAAGTCCTTTAAATGAGATATCAATGGCACTATCTTTTAAGCCTAGTAAAGCCTCTACCGGAGCTCCTGTAGCAAAGAATAGAAAATAGAATAGATAGATGTAAAAGACGACTGAGAAACATATGATTATCCACGTGACAACACCTTTCCATTTCTGATGTAAAGCAGGCATATAGATTTGAATCCATGATAATAATGCAATTGGAACGCCTATTGTTCCTAATAGGACATAAATGGGGTATATGATTTCCTCTCTAGTAATTAACCAATATATATATCCCAAACCGCTAGGGTACCAAGGTGACATAGTGAAAAGAATAGCTAAAAAGAAATATAATAAAACTTTTTCCTTTGTCTTAATGTATTTATAGAGCACAATTCCACCATATAACCAAGCTATAGCGACAGCTAAAAAGCCAAAAATACCGGATAATTGTGATAAGTCATCCAATGGTACTTGAAATAACATTTAATTCACTGCGAAATATTTAAATTAGAATTTTTTGATTAATACAAAGATGTGTTTTTCGATTAATAAATATAGTTAATATGAGGATTATGATTTAATTACCAATATATTACTAACCACAATTTAACAAAAAAAAATAAATAGATATTATTTATACTAGAGTTAAAAAAATCAAATATAAACAAAATTATGAGGTGAAAATAAACTGCCAAGACGCTACTATGCAAAATCTAAAAAAACTTATGCAAAAGATCAAAGCTTCGACCAAGATCAAGAAGGAGAAGAAAAGGAACGATTTTTAATTAGTATAGAATTAATGAGTTTGAAGACTCTAAAAGATTATGATATAATGGGTTGGCGGGGCGAGTTTTATTTCAAAGTGGATGGTGAAAAAACTTTTAAGGCTAGGTGGCCGAATAAGGGTTTCATAAAATTACAGAGGAATCAAGAATTCACCAGTAAGGCAGATATGTCTCTTTGGAGCCAATTTAAAACCATTCGAGTGGGTAAACCTGCCGTAGCAAAATTAAAAGTGATTTTAAGAGAACAGGATCACATGAAAAGAAATGAAAATATTGCTGAACAAGAATTTGAAATAAAGTTACCCTCAAAAACAGAATATGTAGTTCTTCAAGACAAAAAAGAAAATACTAAAGCTAAACTTCGAGTTCAAGCGACGAGAACAAGGTATTAAAATAAATTTTATATATTCTTTTTTTATTTTTATTTTAAAGTAAATTTTTCATATTTAGAACTACAAGGATGGTTATCAGTTACCCAGAACTCTTTTTTAGTCGGAAGAACAATTATAGAACCTAAAGTTCCTGCAGTAGGGCCATGTGTACAGACAGTGAAACCATCAGGGTCTCTGTTATCATGATCACTTAAAATTTCTTTGAATTTTTCAATATCAATTTGACCCTTAAAATTTTTTAGTAACTCAATTTCTCTCTGATAACGCCTTATTGGAGATTCTAAAGGAAAAATATCCATATCATCCATTTTAAAACGTACATAATCAGGTAGGTTAGCATCCTTAAGTTCTACGGTTTGATAATGATTTGTATGAGCTAAAACTCCACCTTCTGGTTGACGAATAGCATGACGAGTGCTCGTAGTTTCAATTACACATGTATCTCCAGATGGATCCATAAGCCCATAATGACAACCATTTGCTCGACTCCTGAAAGAAGTTATAAAATCAACTGCCTCTTGAGTCGTTGCACAGTTTTCTAAAACTTCTTGAACAATAAATGTACCAGGAACACCTTTCAACCTAAAATCGAGAGGCATTTTTTTCCAAGAGCGACCATAATTATAACCAATCGCCAAACCTTTTTCATTCAATCCCATATGACACCCTATTAAAGGATATTGGGTAAAATTTAGGTTTTTATAGCCATCATCTGGTATTTCTTCACGAACTACTTGGAAAGGTTGAAGAACATTAGGAAAATCATAATTCCTCCCAAAAATAAGCTCATTATCAGATGTAGCTTCAGGAAGTGCAAATATCATAGAACACGCTTGAACTGGAGGATTTTTATAAAGAGAATCTGGATCTCCTGACATTACTTCAATAAAATGCCCACCATAAGATAATCTTCCCTTAATTCCTGCTCCTTTACTAAGACCATTCAACTTCTCAAATTGATTTGGTAACAATTCTTGTATAGGTTTTTTAATGTTTTTTTTTCCCATGATCCCTAAAGCTAGTTTGATTATTGAAAGCGGTATAATCTTTGAGGTTACTTCTGAAAACATTTTTGAGTGGAAAACAATATCATACATGTTATGAATTTTATCTCTTAATTGTTCCCCTTGTTGGAAACCTCGTTCTTCAGGACTCCCTGCGATTTTTATAAAATCAACCATTATAATTCATTTAATTCAGTTTATTATTTTACATAAAAAAAGGAAATTATAATTTTTTTTCTTGAATTCTTAATAGAATAATTGCTATTATTACTATGGATAGTGCTACTACAATCTGAATAATACCGATATACGGAAGATCTTGGGTGATCTCCCCTAAAGCCAAAGATATCACTAAAGTTGCTAATTCAAATAAAGCAAGATAATTAAGTATCGCTAAAAATTTATTCTCTATTGCTGAAGATTTAGTATTAAGTGTACTTCTCTGCCTATTTAGTGTCTTTCTAATCCTAGCAATTACATCATCTGTGGCTGTTGAAAAAGTAAATCCATCTAACTTATCTATTTGTTCATTGAACATGCTGGTTTTAAAAGTACTTGTAAACAAAAGTCTAGTGATTTTTGAAATGATTATATCCTTATTTAATTCAAGTATAATTCTATTTAATTCAGTCTCCAATTCTTCAAGTCTATCAATCTTTTCCTTTAAAGTCAAATCTTCTTCCATTGCTCGAGTTTCTGAAATAACTTTATCAA
>JAEOTV010000097.1 GCA_016839635.1 Promethearchaeota archaeon
AATTTAATTTCTAATATTTCTTTTACTTTCCAAATTATTTGATTAAATTATTTGAGAAAGCTATAACTTTATCGAGATGGGGAATTCTTTAACTTCTTCTATCAGATTTTGATCCGGATCTTTGAACTTAATTAAAAGTTTAACAACATAATCTCCTGCTTCAAGTGGCTTAAGATTTACTTCCCATCTGATTTCTTCATTTGATCTCAATGAATAAATTTTTTTAGTTGTTGTACCTCGCATAATTTTTAATTGTTCAGGAAATTCAGCGTCAATATTTACATCCAATGCTTCACCTTGACTTTGATTTTGTACTAGGATTTCTAATGGAAAAGTCTGTTCTATAAGAGGAGGTCTCAAATTTTTTGTAGAAATTTCCAGAGTTGGAGGTGGTGAGATTAGGTTTGGTATAATTTTTATTGTTTCATAGATAAATATTAAGTTATTATTTATTTCACATGTTAGATATAAAGGTCCTATAAACGGATTATCAAGCTGAAAATGTGGTTTAATTATAAAATCTAATTCATGGGCTTTACCAATTTCCAAATCAAAAGGAATAACTGGTTTCCTGCTTGAACTTAGATTGTCTGATAAATGGAGGTTAATTTTGATTATTTCAAATTTCTCAATTCTAGAGCTAAAAAAAGGGTTTTGGGTAACTGATATTAAAGGTTTGGTGTCAATATTTACTTTTAAACTTATATTCTCTTTTGTAGTATATATTTCTTTGTCCAAACTCAATTCAGAGTTTAAAGAAAGTTGGAGATTCGAAATAAAAAGAATTTCTTTCATTAATTTTAATTCAGCATCACTGAATTCATAATTATGAAGATTGCTTTGAATTTTTTTCAAATATTTTGGATTATTATCGCGTAAGCAAATTGTTAATTCAGTAACCAGAACAATTAAGGGATGTTCTTTGAAATAAGTACTTTCAACCTTATTCTGTAATTTTTTAATAAAGTTTAGCCCCTCTTCTTGTTTTACTTTAGTAAATAAGCATAAATAAGAAAGAACAGAAAATATTACATAATAATTATTCCGAGCCCCTTTACTTCTCAATTTTGGGATAAATTCGATTGCATTTTTAAAAATTTCATTTGCTTTTAAGTAATCGTTGTTAAGTAAGGAAGAATCCCCTGCCATTCTTAACAAATCCAAACTTGATTGAATTCTATCCAATTCTATAAATGCGTTTGCACCATTAATAAAACTAGTTATAGCTTGTTCATATTTATCCAATTTTAAATAATTATTTCCAGCAGAGTAATAATTTTTTGCAGCTTTCTTAAATTGTCTGGCTTTAAATAATTTTTCAGCTTTTAAAAATTGATTTTCAGCATTTATATATAAATTTTTACCCATTTACATTTCACAATAAACCAAATTAATACTTCTATAAATTAATTTTAAAATTAAAAATTACTTGTAAAATCAGATTGCATGAAAGTAAAAATAAAAAAAATAAAAAAAATTTAGATTAATTGATTTAGAATGCCATTAATATGAGTATAAAGGCAATTAAAATGATCATTCCTCCATAACCAAGAACAGGATAACCTCCAGTTAGAGCAGCATATGGTGATATCCAGGTAAAGATAACGAATCCTATTAGTAAAACTACCCACCACGAATAATTAAATATTTTGAAATCTACTACTTCAAAAATTAACAGAAGTAGAATAACGATTAGAATTAAACCGAAAACAGCATTCACAATATATAAAGTAACTCCAGATAACATCAATACTACACATTCATACCCTGCAAAACCAGCACCTACGATTGCAACCATTTTGGAAGCTTTATAAGGTTTCTTTTGCATTATCAGTTCAATGAACGCTGCCATTAAAATTAGAATAGCAGGTAAATAATTGCTTATACTAAGGAATGGAAATCTACTAAGGAATGAGATTAATACTAAAACCGCTCCAAAGATAAGTAGTATCCACCATTTATAAGGTATTTTACTTAACGGTCCAAAACTAATTAGTCCTAATGTGATAAAGATTAAAAATGCAATCAATAGACAGATTATTCCCCAAAGTACAAAGATTCCTGTAAGAAGACTAACGCTATAAAAAAAAAATATAGCATAATAAACTGTAAATAGCATTCCAATGAAGGCAATCACTTTTGATGCTGAAATTTCTCCTTTAGGAGCTTCACTCATCTTTTTTCACTTTTTTTTTAAATTTTGTTTTAATTTTAATATAAATTAAAATTAGAATTAAACTAGAATTACGGGTTTAAAAAATTTTACAAACTTTTTATTATATTATTAATAGGATTTCAAGCTTAGATATAAAAAATTAAAACATATAATTTAAATATTAATTTAGTAAAAAATTTTTTTCCGAAACCATTGCTGTATGGTTCGTCATCTTGTAACTAATATTTTCTTCACAAGATTCATTCATTCGGTTTTTTTTCTTTTTTATTAACTTCTGAATTTAAAGATTCTTTCAATGGATTTTTACCTAGATTTTCAATTATTTCTGATACTCTTATAACTTCTTCTTGAAATTTTTGGCCTTCGGCAGCACTACAATGAAACATTTGTATTCTTTCAGGGGATATTCCTGTTGCTTTTAACACTTCTTTAGTAA
>JAEOTV010000003.1 GCA_016839635.1 Promethearchaeota archaeon
GAACAGATAATAATTGGTCATACTCACCCTACAATAATGTTTAAAGATAGACTTGAATTTAAAACCTTTGAACCTTGCTGGGTAAAAGGATATTTTTTAAAAGACAGATTAAATGAAAAATATCCAACTTCTAACAATCCTGAGGTATTAATAATACCTGCATTTAATCCATTATGTGGTGGCTTTGCTGTAAATCAAAAAGGCGTTTCAGGTCCTATCGGTAAAATAATGGATGTTGACAATTCTAAAATATTTCTGATCGATGGTACCTCGATAGGAAAAGTTAAAGATTTAAAATAAACAAGATATTAACAAAGATTTTTTTTCTGAATCTATTTAAACATTTTGCTTAAACTTAAATAACCCCTTTTTTATAACGGCAATAAATCATTTGTAAAAATGTGATAGATAATGGAGTTAAATCTTTCAAAAACAGTAAAACAAGCAATTACTATGCTTATCTTGTTAATATTACCTTTATTTGCAATCCTTTTAGGTTTATTATTTAATGTTTTAATTGCTTGGTATTTCATTTTATGTGTTACATGGTTTGGAGCAGGAGTAGTATTTTATAGTGTACTAAATTAGATTTGGATTTTTTAACAATTTAAATAGATATGAACATTTTCCAAAATTTTTGTACATGTAATAAAATTATTTGGACAACTGATTGAAAGAAAATACTAAATATAGAACATTATTGCATCACATATCATGGAATCAGTTTTTTTAAAGCTAAATCCAAAAATTCAGAATTTACTTATTTTAAAAAAAATTTTAGAACCCACCGAACCACAAACAAAAGCAATTCCACCAATTTTAGATGGTAAAAATGTTTTATTAATAGCTCCAACTGGGCTTGGAAAAACAGAAGCTGCATTATTGCCAATTTTTAATAAATTTTTAGAAGAAAGGGATAATTTCAAAAAAAATGAGAAACAAAGTAAGGGAATATCAATTCTTTATATTACTCCGCTTAGAGCCTTAAATAGAGATATGTTAAAAAGAACAATTGAGTGGGGTAAAAAACTTGGAATTGATATAGCGGTAAGACATGGTGATACATCACCTAGTGAAAGGTCACGTCAATCTAAAAATCCACCAGATATGCTGATTACAACTCCAGAAACTTTTCAAATATTATTTATTGGAAAAAGATTAAGAAAGCACCTCTTTAATGTTAGATATGTAATTGCTGATGAAATCCATGAGTTAGCTGATGATGAAAGAGGGACTCAATTAGCAGTTGCTTTAGAACGACTATTTGAGTTGACACAAGAAGATGGCCATAGTTTTCAAAGAATTGGGTTATCCGCAACTGTGGGCTCACCTGAAGAGGTAGCACGATTTCTTGTTGGTAACTATAATGGTAATAGTAGGGATGTTACTATTCTTGAGGTGGATGTAACAAAACCTATCGATATAAAAGTTGAGCTACCAACAATTAAAAAAAGTGATTATCCTGATGCAAATAAGCTTACAATTGAACCAATTTCTTTTTCATCTCTCAGGAGGTGTAAAGAATTAGTTGATGCTCATGTTTCAACCCTTATATTCATAAATACTAGGGATGGTGCAGAGATTTTAGCTTCTCGTTTTCATCAATGGGTTGAAGATTTTCCGATAGATGTTCATCATGGATCGCTTTCAAAGGTTGCAAGAATAGAATCAGAGGATAGTTTTAAAAGTGGCAAACTTAAGTCATTAATTTGCACATCATCACTTGAACTTGGTATAGATGTTGGCAATACAGATTTCGTATTACAATATAATTCACCCAGAGAAGTAAAAAGAATTTTGCAACGTATAGGGCGTTCTGGTCACAGTATAGGGAAAACTTCTAAGGGAATAATTCTATCAACTACTTCTGAGGATTGTTCAGAAAGTCTGGTAATTGCACGAAAAGCATTAAATGGTGAAATTGAACCTTCGAAGGTAAGAAAAAATCCATTATCTGTTCTAACTAATCAAATTATCTCAATTGTATTAGAATATGGACGGATTAAACCTAACAAGATATTTAGTATAATTAAACGGTCTTATTCTTTCAATAATTTACAACAAAAAATCTTTTTAAAAATTATTGAACAACTTAGGAACCAACGAAGTATATGGATAAGTGAGGATAATTTTTTAATAAAAAGAACAAATTCAAGAAATTATTTTCTTGATAATATTTCAATGATTCCTGATGAAATAAATTATATCGCTGTAGACATTAGTTCAAGAAAGAAAATTGGAAAACTTGATGAAAGTTTTGTATTAAATTATGGATTTGAGGGTGCCAAGTTTATTCTACGTGGTAGATCTTGGACTATAGTTAAGTTAGAAGACGAAAAAATTCTTGTATCTCAATCAAAAGAAATTGGTAATGCTCCTGCATGGACTGGTGAAGATATACCAGTTCCTTTTGAGGTGGCTAGAGAAGTTGGAAAATTAAGAAGATTAATATCAAATAAAATGAAACTTAAAGATTATCCATGTAAAGTAAAAACACTTGAAAAAGTAATATTGCTAATTAAGAATCAACAAAAACAAGGATTTAAAGTTCCAGATGATAATACAATAACAATAGAAATTGAAGAAAAAACGGTGGTAATAAATGCATGCTTTGGAACAAAAGTTAATGAAACTCTTGGACTATTAATTTCTGCGATGCTTGCTCAATCATTAGGCGAAAGTGTAGGGATAAATAATGACGCATATAGGATTAATCTTGAACTACC
>JAEOTV010000098.1 GCA_016839635.1 Promethearchaeota archaeon
ACATTTTTTTTATCACTTCTTATAAATTATATATTAATTTTTTATAAAACTATTGATAAGATTAATTATAATTTATCATTAAAATATAATTAGCACTTTTCATATTTAAATATTACCGCTTTTCGACATTTAATGTTTCGAAAACGATATTTTATGAAAGAATCGATCATGTGATGTAGATTATTGAATTCGTGTGGTCAATTTTGATCAGTCATAGTCCAGAAAGTAACTTTTAGCAGAATCTGATAGTCAAAATTATTGAGATGGATCATATCTATTTTTATGATCGATCGCAAAAACTCTGACTGAAAGAATTAAACAATTTTGGGGGTTTTTGATCACTCTCGATCACTAGGCCTATTTTTTATTCAATGTTCAAAAAAGAGCGAGCAAAAAATTACTAATATTAAAAGAAATACACAAGAAGGGAAATTAAGCAGTCGAAATCTAACTTAATAAGTGTGATTTTGATAATCTAAAACAAATATAAACGATTTGGTTATTGAAATTTTCTAAAAAATTTATTAAATCTCTATTATTTTTCTAACCATCTAAGTAGATGGATATTAAAACTTTTAGACATGTCTGTAATAAATTTTAAGTTTCGAAATGAGGTATTAAAACATAATGCTTCTTTAAGCTACTGCTATCAGTGTAGTACATGTAGTGGTGGGTGCCCTGTTGCTCTGATAACTCAAGGAAGATATAATCCTAGGAGAATTATTGAAGAAGCTATTTTGGGTTTACAAGATAAGCTGGTAGAAAAGCAAGATCCTAATCCTTGGCTTTGTTCTACTTGTCAGACTTGTGTTGAGCTTTGTCCTCAAAAGGTCGAGATTACTGAAATTTTTACATTAATCAAAAACAAGTGTTTTGATACAGGTAATGTTCCTGAGGCTTTTATCTCACAAGGGAGAGCTGTTTTAGAAAATGGTGTTGCACTTCCATACTCAAAAGCTATTATAACCAGACGGGAGAAATTGGGACTTCCATCAATAAAAACAGCGCCAGTAGATGAAATAAAGAAGATACTAAAAGAAACTAATTTTGAAAAAAATATTCCAAAGGAGGGGGCATAAAGTATGTCTTATGATTTATTCTTAGGTTGTGTAATCCCGGCTAGGCTTCCGTTCTTAGAAGCATCCTCGCGAAAAATATTTGAAAAGCTTGGTATTGAATTGAATGATGTTGATGGGTTCAGTTGTTGCCCCGATCCGACGGGAATAGAGCTAATAGACCATAAAACGTGGTTAGCTTTAGGAGCAAGAAATTTAAGTTTATCAAATAATAATGGTGGAATAATATCTTTTTGTTCTGGGTGTGTTGAAACCCTAAAAGGAGTGAATCATTATATTAGAAAAGATCCGAAAGTAAAGGATGAAGTAAATAACGTTTTAAAAAAAGTAGGTAAAAAATATGATGGAAACACAGATGTAAAGCATTTTGCTCAGGTTCTTTATGAAAACCTTGATAAAGTTAGAGAAAATGTAGTACATCCTTTAACCGGATTTAAAGTAGCAGTTCATTATGGTTGTCATTATTTAAGACCTTCTGAAATTATTAATTGGGATGATCCTTTTAATCCGGTAACTATTGATGAAATTGTTAAAGCATTAGGGGCGGATTCATTAGATTATGATATGAAGATGGAATGTTGTGGAAATCCTCTTGATAAATCAGATAAAGAAATTTCCCTTCAAATGATTGATAATAAATTCAAATCAATTCAAGTATCTGGTGCAAATTGTATTACTCTCGTATGCCCAGCATGCTTTCAACAGTTTGATTTTAATCAGCGAGAATTAAGTAAAGAAAGAGAAGATGGTTATAATTTTCCAGTTTTTTATCTTTCAGAATTAGTAGCTCTTGCTTTTGGATTTAAGCCTGAAGATTTAGGGTTTAATTTTCATAGAGTCCGAGCTACAAATTTATTAGAAGGATTTTAGAATTTCAAAAAAGTTATTCAATACATTAAAATATTCAAAAAAAAGATTTGGCTAAAAATGGGATTAGCAGAAATAAAAACATTTGAAAATTTAGAAAAAGATGTTATTTCAGTTAATAGATGTTGTGCTTGTGGTGCTTGTATAGCATATTGTGAAAATCAAGCATTTAACGTTATTGAGATGGATAATTTTACCCCTAAGTTTAAGACAGATAAGAGTGTTGAGAATTGTAAAGAATGTGGGTATTGTTATTATATTTGCCCGCAAACTGAGCCTTTGTTAGATAGATTAAAAGAAGCTCATCTTGTTAAAGATGAACTTGGAAATATAATTGATATTTTTGCTGCGAAAACTACTAACAAAAAACTACAAGAATATGGGCAAGACGGAGGCGTTGTAAGTACTATTCTAACTTATCTATTTGATACTAATAATATTGACGCAGCAATAGTATCTGAATATGACGAAAATTTTAAACCTATCCCTAAAATTATATATACTAAAGATGAATTGGCAAAATCCGCGGGTACACGTTATTCAATATCTCCTAATATCCTACCCTTGAAAGATTTAACTCAAATTGCAGAAGAAATAATAGCTCATAAAAAAAGAATTTATGACAGTGATCAGTTACGTATTGCTTTTGTTGGTACACCTTGCCAATGTAGGGCAATTAGTAAAATGAAACTTTTACATATTAAACCGGCTCATGTTATTAGTGTAGTAATTGGTTTATTTTGCTTTGAAAATTTTGATTATAATAAATTAGTTGAAACTTTAACCTCTAAGACACAAATTAATCCTTCAAATATTAAAAAAACAAACATTAAGAAGAATTTTTTTGTCACATCAAAAGATAACACGATAAAAGAAGTTAATATTAAAGATCTTGATGATGCTGTAAGAAATCATTGTCATGAGTGTGATGATTTTGTGGCTAGATTTACAGATCTTAGTATTGGAGCCTCTGGAGCCCCTTCAAGTTATTCTATGATTCTTACTCGAACTGAAAAAGGACGTAGTTTAATAGATTCATTACTCGCAACAGGTTATATTGAAAGATATATTATTCCAGCTGATCAGATTTCAGAATGGCGACCTAAAAAAGTTAATTGGTTAAAAAAAATGACTTCACTAAAAGTGAAGAAATAAATAAAATGGTGGTTTGAATGGTAGAAAATTCTAAAAGTGCTCTTATTATTGGAGCAGGTATAGCAGGTATTCAAGCAGCTTTGGATTTAGGTGATATGGGAATAAAAGTCCATTTAATTGAAAAAAGTCCTGTTATAGGAGGAAAAATGGCACAATTAGATAAGACTTTTCCCACTTTAGACTGTTCAATTTGTATTTTGGCACCAAAACTATCAGAATGTTATAGGCATCCTAATATTAATCTTTACACTCTTTCAGAAGTACAAAAGATAGAAGGTTCAATTGGGGATTTCACAGTAGAAGTTCTTAAACGTGCCCGTTATGTAAAGGAGGAGGCTTGTACAAACTGCGGGGATTGTGCCACAATTTGTCCAGTACGAGGTATTCCAAATTATTTTGATGCTAATTTGAAAAATATGGCTGCTGTGTATATACCTTTTCCTTCAGCGGTTCCACCTGTCCATATTGTTGATAAGAATTCATGTGTATACCTAAATTATGGTATTTGTGGGTTATGTGCTACGAATTGCGGTGCTGAAGCAATTGATTTTACACAAAAAGACGAAATCTTAGAAATTGAAAATGTTGGTTGTGTAATTGTTGCGCCTGGTTATGGTTTAATGGAAGATGTCAACCCTCTAACAAAATATGGTTATAAGAAATATAGAAATGTAGTAACTTCCTTAGAATTTGAACGATTAATTTGTGCTTCAGGTCCACTTGAAGGACATTTAAAAAGGTTATCTGATGGTGTAGATCCGAAAAAAATTGCTTTTCTCCAATGTATAGGTTCACGTTCTGATAGAGATCAAAAGTATTGTTCTTCTATATGTTGCATGTATTGTACAAAAGCAGCAATGATAGCCTATGAACATAATAACGATTTAGAATCATATGTATTTTATATTGATATGAGGGCTGGAGGGAAAGGATTTCAATCTTTTCTCCATAGAGGAGCAGATGAATATAATATTAAATATATTAAAAGCAAGATTTCTCATATTGATATAGACGAGGATGAAAGTCCCATTATTACCTATGA
>JAEOTV010000054.1 GCA_016839635.1 Promethearchaeota archaeon
ATTCAATGTTTAACTTTTTAGCTAACTCTTTTGTACTATGATTTGGTAAAGCACCTACAGCTAAAACAACTAGATTGAAAACTTCACTAACTACCTTTCCATCTTCATTTTCATAATGAAGGATTAAATCTTTTGTCTCTGATTTTTCTTTAACATTAGATATTCTGCTTCTAATATATCTTATACCATATTCATCTTGAGCACGTTCAATATATTTATCGAAATCTTTTCCGACAGCTCTCACATCCATTGAAAAAATCGTTGGTTTAATGATTTCCATATGCTCTTTCGCAATTACAGCTTCTTTAGCGGTATACATGCAACACACAGAAGAACAATATTCTGCACCATTTTTTTTATCTCTTGAACCAACACATTGTAAAAAAGCGATTTTTTTTGGTATAATTCCATCTGAGGGTCTCAGTATAAGTCCTGAGTGAGGACCACTTGCACTTAATATTCGTTCAAATTCAATACTCGTGACTACATTCAAATATTTTCTATAGCCATATTGCTGGGTAAGACCAGGGTCATATTCATCAAACCCAATTGCTAAAACAATAGCTCCAACATTCAATGTAGTAAATTTATCCTCAAGAGTGTAATCTATTGCTTTAGCTTTACAAACTCCTTTGCAAAACCCACATCCAATGCATATTTCTTGATCAATTGAAAAAACCAATGGAACTGCTTGTGGAAATTTTACAGATATGGCTGATCTATTAGATAATCCTTTATTAAAGAAATCAATTGCTTCTACAGGACATTCTTGAGCACATACGCCACAACCTGTGCATTTTTCTTGATCTAATAATAAAGTTTTTTGGTGTAATTCAACAGAAAAATTACCTTGATTACCCTCAATTTTTTCTAAAGTTGTATTAATTAAAAGTGTAATATTTTCATGACGTCCTGCAGCTACCAATTTAGGTGCGAGGATACATATAGAACAATCATTAGTAGGAAATGTTTTGTCTAATTGTGACATAACACCTCCAATACTCATTGACGATTCAGCTAAATAGACTTTAAATCCTGAATCTGCTAGATCCATTGAAGCTTGAATACCTGCTATTCCTCCTCCTATCACTAAAACTGAACCGATTTTATCCATCTTTAAACCTCTTTAATTGATATAAATGTGGGAATTTCTTCATTTATTTGATCCACATCTACTAATCCCCGAGCTCTCAAGGTTACAATATGCTGCAAAACTTTATGGGGTTCAAAACCAATTTCCTTAGCAATATCAGGGACGGATTTACCTTTATTCTTTATTTTTTCTAATATTTCATGACGAATAATTTCATTTTCAACAGCATTATTAAGAATTTCCTCAAATTCTTCCTTTGGTATTATTTCACCATATACATTCCCTTGTGTTGTTAACTCCCTTTGTCTTGCAACTAAAGCTCTTAATCTTGAATCACTTAAAGCAAATTTTACCGCATTAAGATTATCAATGATCTTTTTTCTTACTTTTTTACTTTTAGTAGGAGATGGCCCTAATTTACGGATATGTTCAGTAAAATCACTAATAATTTGAGCGAATCTATTTCCTTCTGAAGCAGAAACCCAATCAAGTCTTACTCGATCAGAGAAGTTAATCATAGACAATGATTTGCTAATCATTTTCATTTTTAATTCTGCTTCATAATTACCGCTAATATAATGACAATCTCCTAAGTGACATCCTAAAACAATTACTCCATCAATTTCATTTATAAAAGCTTCAGCTATAAATACAGGATCAACTCTTCCTGAACACATAACACGAATAACTCTAACATTTGTAGGGTATTGGATTCGACTAACACCTGCTAAGTCTGCTCCTGCATAAGAGCACCAATTACATAAAAACCCAAGAATTTTTGGCTCAAATACCATTTAGTCTCCACCCCCATAAGTTACGATTTCAGCAATAAGTTGGTCACTTGTGAAATGATGAATTATAATTGCATTTTGTGGACAGCTAGCTCCACATACTCCACACCCTTTGCAAACTACTTTATTAACCACAACTGTATCCAAATCTTCATCTTTATATATTGCATTATAGGGACAAATTTTAATACACGCTTCACACCCTACACATAGATCAGGATCTATCTCTGCAGTAGAACCTTCGACTTCCAACATTTCTTTAGAAAGAATTGTACTTGCTCTAGATGCTGCTGCATTTGATTGTGATATAGATTCTGAAATATCTGCTGGCCAATGTGCAGAGCCACATACAAATATACCATCAGTAGCAAAATCAACGGGTCTTAATTTCACGTGAGCTTCTAAAAAGAAGTTATTCTGTTCTAATGGTACTTTTAACATTTTAGCTAGTAGCTCAGAATCTTCATTAGCAATAAGAGGCATTGATAAAACCACAAGATCATTCTGAAAGCCAATCACTTGGTTCATAAATTCATTATAAACCTCAATAGTATTTTTCTTTATAGTTGGAGGTTTTTCTGGTAAATATTTTATAAATAATATACCCATTTCTCTTGCTCTTCTATAATATTCCTCATAGGCAACACCTTGAGTTTGTATATCTCTAAAAATTATATTTACATTAGCATCAGGATTTTGTTCCTTGATTAAAATCGCATTTTTTAGAGCAGTCATACAACACACATTCGAACAATATTTCCGTTCTTCATTCCTACAACCTACGCATTGAATCATAGTAATATTGTTTGCACTTAATTCACTCTTTTTTAATTTGTCCTCTAATTCTAATTGGCTTATCACGTTTTTTCCATTATAGCCATAATACCCTTCTGGCGACAACGGTATAGCTCCAGTTGCAACGATAATTGCCCCTGCTTCAATTTCAACAATCTTTTCGTTATGGATAATAATAGCTTTATAGTTTCCTACATAACCTTCAATTTTCTCAATTATAGCAGACTTATAAATATTGATTTTCTTATGATTTTCTACTACGTTCCTAATTTCTAATATATTTGAAGCATCTTCATTAGTAGGATATAGCTTATTTAGACTTCTGACCAGACCTCCTAATTCAGAATCCTTCTCTATTATACTTACTTCAAAATTTTGATTAGCTAAATTTAATGCTGCGTTCATCCCTGCAATACCCCCACCAATTACTATAGCAGAGGGTATTACACTAACTTGCATTTTGTCTAAAGATTCTAATAAGGCTGCCTTATATACACCCATTCTAATAAGATCTTTAGCCTTTTCGGTACCCTTTTCTGGCTCTTTCATATGCACCCAAGAATCTTGATCTCGAATATTTACCATTTCAAATAAATAAGGATTTAAATCTGCTTCTTGACAAGTTGATCTAAATAATGGCTCATGAGTTCGTGGAGAACAAGATGCTACAATAACACGATTTAAGTTATGTTCCTTTATATTTTTCTTGATCTCATTTAATCCAACTTCAGAACATGTATAAAGGTTAGCAGCTGTATATTCAACATTTGGTAAAGTTTTGGTATATTCTGTTAACTCAGATATATTTAAAACACCACCTATATTAGTACCACAATGACAAATAAAAACCCCAATTCTAATATCAGCATCCGACATTTTTTTTATCCCCTCATTATTATTTCTGCAGCGTTAGCAGCTGCTCCACTTGCATCTATTACAGAAGATGGAATATCCATTGGTTCTCTACAAGCACCGCAAAGAAAAATGCCTTCTTTAGATGATTTCTGTGGATGGAAGTTATCCCCCTTAAAAAAGTTATAATCATCTAATTTAACTCCTAGGATTTTTGCTAATTCACTAGCATCTTTTTTAGGGACCATAGTTGTAGCTAAAATCACTAAATCAAATTTAAGTTGTTTAACTTGCGATGTATTAATATCCTCATAAATTATAAGAGGATTTCTTTGATCATCTTCTAATATCTTTGCCACTTTTCCTTTAACGTATGTAATAGCATATTCCTTTTCTCCTCTTTCAATATATTCTCGAAATCCTTTACCGGCTGCTCTAAGATCAATATAAAATATTGAAGTTTCAATTTCATTATCATGCTCAAAAGCAATCATTGCTTCTTTAGTGGTATACATACAACAACAAGACGAACAATATGGATTATTTTTTATATCTCTTGAACCTACACAATTAATAAAAGCAAGTTTTTTTGGATCATTTTTATCTGAAGGTCTTGTTAAATGCCCACCTAAAGGTCCAGAAGCACAAATTAACCTTTCAAATTCTAAAGCGGAAACAACATTAGAGTATCGACCATATCCTAATGATTCAATAATTTTTGGATCATAAATATCATACCCCGTTGCTACAATGACTGATCCTACATTTAGTTCAAGTTCTTCATCTTTTTGATCGAAATCAATTGCTTCTCTTTCACAAACCTTTTCACAAATTCTACAAGCGTTTTTTGTAAAAAATAAGCAGTTTTCTCTATCTATTGTCATTATTGAAGGAATTCCTTGAACATAATCGATATATATTGCTCTACGTTTTTTTAAATTCATATCAAACTCGTCATCTACTCTCATTGGGCATTTTTCTATACATTGTCCGCAATTTATACATTCGTCTTCTTTAACATATCTAGCTTTCTTGAGTATTTTTACATTGAAATTCCCTGGTTGACCAGATAAGTTTTTAACTTCTGAAAGTGTATGTAAGGTAATATTTGGATGTCGAGAACATTCTGCAAGTTTAGGAGCTAAAATACAAATAGAACAGTCATTAGTGGGAAATGTTTTATCAAGTTGAGCCATTCTTCCACCAATACAGGCATTTTTTTCAATCAATTCAACTTTTATATCTCTTTCAGCTAAATCTAATGACGCTTGAATACCGGCAATTCCTCCTCCAACTACCATTACTCTTTTTAATTTTTCACCCAAATTAATACTCCTCCTTCTTATTAAGTAATTTTTTCTAGAATATTATTAACCTTAATTCTATGGAAATTTAATCCAATGCTTTCTGTATCCATTCCAAGAGCTAAAGTAATTAACTCAGTTATGTAAAAAACAGGAAAATTATAGTCAGTATTTTTCTTTTTATTTACTTCTCTCTGATTGAAATCAAATTGTTGGTAGCATGCGGGACAGACACAAGCAATACAATCTGCTCCTGCTTCCTTTATACTTTGAAGTTTATTTTCTAACATACTTAAGGATAAATCTTTCTCAGATTTTTCAACAGGGTTACCACAACAATCATTTTTCATACTATAATCAACAGGATCTGCTCCAATTGCTTTTATTAATTCATCTAATGTCTTAGGATTGAGTGGATCATCCCAATTTATTATTTCAGAGGGTCTTAGATAATGACAACCCGGGTGGCCTGCAACTTTTAGGTCTTTTAAAGGTTTTTTAATTTTTTCTTTAATTTTGTCAATATTTTCGTAAAGTACTTCAGCAAAATGTTTAATATCGGCTTTTCCTTTATAATTTTTTCCTATAGCTTTTAATTTCAAATTAATTTCTTTTTTCTTCTCACTATCATTATCTAATATATGTTTAACTGTTTTAAGAGTTTCAGTACATCCAGAACAAAGACTTAATATATTACTATTACTTTCTTCAAAAAGACATAAATTTCTTGCGCCTAAAGCTAAAAAAGTTTCATGATCTAATTGAGCTGCTCCAGTTGGATCTGGACAGCACGAACATTTAGCTTGATCTCCAATTTTAATTCCGATTTTTTCAAATGTTTTTCGAGCAGAAGCTTCTAAAAATGGGAGTCTACCAGGAATTACACAACCTAAGAAGTAGTTATAAGACATTTTATTTGCTTTCCTCAATTAATTTTATTTTTTTTTTAAAATTTGTAACATTTAATAATTTACCAATCTCCTCAATGTCAGCAGATTCTACTTTGGGAAGTCCTAATTGATCTCTTCTACGAATGATTGGTTGTGTAAGTGGGATTGCCAAACCATTTTCTATTACCGATTTTGCTTGTACTTTATAAGCATCTGGATAAGGTTCTCCCAATAATACAATTCTATTTTTAATTTTCTCAAAAATCTCTGTTAAAAAGACATTCTGGGGGCACTCTTCTACACACATCTGACATGTACAACATAACCATACGTTAGGAGTTTGTTCTTTTAGTAATAGATCTTTCAACCCTAAAAGCGATTGTTCAATAATTTTACGAGGATTATATTCTCCATTAGTTATAAAAGCTACAGGACATGAGCTAGAACAAGTTCCACACTGATAGCAGTAATTTAATGAGAAATCTTCCTTTATAAGTTCATTACGAAATATAAAATCAACCATTTGCATAATTTTTCAAACCTTTATTTAGATAATACTACCATTTTGAATATCCAATTTCCGAGATATATAAATATTGATATTTTTAATAATATATTGATTATATTATTAAGGATCACAATAATTTATTTCGATATTATAACTAAGATCGATCTTAATATTTAAAGATATTTAACCATTTCAGAATTTAATAACTTTTGTTAAATTTTCCGACATTTTCATTTATCATATCGAAAAATCGGTAAGAAAAAAGTATTAATCTAGGTATCTTTTTACTTTTTAAGTTATTGATATTGAATATTAAAATAAGATAGGATGTAAAAAGGTTATAATAGAATAGATTTATATAAAAAAAATTGAATTAGGAAACAAAATTCATAACTCCTTATTTAATCATTGAGAATTTATGCTTCTTAGTAGTATTCTTAATGAGAATTTGAATCGTTTTATAATTAAATTTAACTCTTTATATTTTTACTAAAAATTGAAAAGAAATTGAAGATTTTAATAATTAAACGACAAATGAACTATAAAAAATATTATTGGGAAAATAATTAATATAATATCTATGTATTAAAATAATTAATATAATATCTAAGGAAAAGTAAATGCAAGTTTCAATTACATTATTTATAGTTTAATGAAATAATATACCATGAATTTAAATATATAAAAAAAAGATTATCGATGAAAATACTAGTAAGCGGGCCACTACAATCGGGAAAATCAAGCTATATAAAAGTTTTGGATAATAATGCGTTGAATGTAGAAGCAAAAGGTAAAGATGATAAATTTTACACTGTTGCAATGGATTTAGGGAGTTTAAAACTTAATGGGTTCGATGTATTTTTATTTGGAACGCCAGGTCTGTTAAGATTTTCAGTTATGAGAAGTATTTGTACTAGTGGTTCAGATGGAGTCATTTTTATATTTGATGCTGCTGCTCCTGAGAAAGATGATAGTGCTATTATGATATTAAATTCGATAAGGAAAATATTACCTCAAAATACCCCAATAGTTTTTTTGGCAAATAAACAAGATATTGAAGGTGCTCGCCCTCCTGAAGTAATTCGTTCACTGAATTATTTACCCGAAAATAGTAAAATGTTTCCAACTAGCACAAAAACCAATCAAAACATAAAAGAATCTATTACATACTTAGTTAATCATATTTTTGAAGAATATTCATCCTTACTTCAAACGCTCCGCAATTATGAAAATAATATCGAGGGATTAGCAGAAGAGTTAAAAAAAGATAAAGTACAGATGCGAGATTTCTTAAATAATATGGAAATAAAACGATTTATTGAAATAGATCGTATTTCTAAGTCATTTAAAGTAAGATCAGGATTAAAATATTTAGTTTAATCACTTTTTCTAATCAACATCCTTTTTGAAATAAAAACGGAGAGATTCCTTCTGAATCAAAGTCTGATTTTAATTGTAATAAAAGATTTCTTTGTTTATTAAGAAGAATCCAGAAAAATTCTGGTACCTCCCTTTCTTTTTTGTACATTGCTTCTATACGATCCAGCTTTTCTAATAGTTTTGTAGGTCTAATAGAAAACTGTTCAATATATTCCTCTTCTTTATAATCTTTATCCAGGTATTGTTTAAAGAGTGTTTTTAAATCGATATATTTAGGTATATTACCAATAGGAGTCGTTATAGCCTTGAAGTCATTATGAACTCGAGCTTCTGCCCATATTACCCAACATAATTTATCTAAAATACCATTTAAATATTTACCTTCTCTATTTTTAAGAAAATAATTAGTAGCAAATACTCTTGGAGGGTGTTTTAACTTCTTCCCAAATTCCAGGTGATTTCTTAGATATTTTCCCAAACTAACAACCATGAAGTCAAGATTAGCCATAGGCTGCTGCATTCTTACACCTTCTGCACCTAAAGTAGCTGAGGTAGTTTCTGATTCAATTGAAGCACCCAAAAAAACTCCATGTTCCCAATCTATACTTTCTAGTACTGGGGGCATTGTATCACTGTCTCGACCTCCATAAAGAATACCATGTACTGGTACTCCATCTGGATTATGTAAATTTGGATCTGCATTATTTAATTCTTCAATTCCAATTGTATAACGAGCATTTGGGTGTGCGTGAGGAATTTCTTTACCATCTTTATCTTTCTTTCCTTTTTGCCAATTACCAGAAAAATTTAATCCTTCATTTGGGGTTACTCTTCCATCTCCAAGCCAATAGCAATCACCATCTTTAACTAGTACATTAGAAAAAATTGTTTCACGAGGGGTTGTTAGAGCGTTAAATATGACGGGATCGTCTTTTATGTTTACATCCTTGATTATTCCAAAAATACCCTTCTCTATATTTACTGAATGAGCATAACCATCTTCTGAAATTCGAAGATAAGCTATGTCATCTCCAACAATAGTTTGTCCCGGTAACATCGCAGTACTTGTTTTGCCACAAGCCGATGGAAATGCTCCACAAAAATAGGAAGATCTGTTTTTTCCTTTTGGATGAACACCCATTATAAAATAATGCTCAGTTAACCAATCTTCATTATTAGCTTTATAAATTGCTAATCTTAAGGCGAGTTTCTTTAATCCAAGTGAATTTCCAGCATATTGATTATTTACTGAGAGTACACGTCCTTCTTTTAAGTCTATATATATTCTTCTTTTTCCAAGATTTTTTGTTACAGGAGGATCTCCAGCTAATTCTCCTGAAGAGTGAATAAAATAGAAGAATTCATTAGATCCGTCGAGTTTTTTAAATTCCTCATACCCTGCTCTATAAAGAAGATCTTCTGAATGAGCAACGTAAAAAGAATCTGTTATTTGGAGTGCAAGAATTGAAAATTTGGAGTTTTTTGGACCTAAGCAAAAAAACCTTATCACGCATTCATGACCTTTCATACATCCATCCATGATCTCCAAGATTTCATTTAATCCTTTTTCTCTTTCCATCGTATTTATCCAAGGATATGAATCTTCTTGATCTTTAGATACTAATACTTGAGTATTTCCTTTATCTCTAGCTTGATCATGATAAGCCATAGTGAAGAACCCATCATAATGTATAGTATGCCCATTTAGTTTGAGTTTTATTTCTTCACCAAGCTCAATAGCTCTGTTTCTCACATAATCGATATCTTCTTGAGAATCTGTTACAACTGTTACTTTTGATGGTTTACAGAGAGAAATAAACTCATTTACAACTTTTAAGACATATTCATTATTGAGAGCCTTTAGTTTTTCCAGATTACTATTATTAATTATTTCCATTTTATATCAAGGAGCAATTTATCCAATCAAATTTTCAAAAATTAACTTTAAATATGTTTAGGAAAATTTATGAAATTCTTTTAATTTTACTTTTTCGTTTTTTTTAGGCTCCTAAAATAAGCTCTTCTTTTAAATGAAGATCTTGGCATTCTAAAACTAAAAAAGAAAATAAAAAAAAGAAAATAAAAAATAATTCTATATAAAGATTAAAATTAACCTGGTCTACTACCTTTTGCACTAATAATTCTGTCTACTCTTAAAATTAAATTAGCTAATTCACTACCAGACTTGATAATATGATTAATTAATTCTGCAGGTTCAACGATTCCCTTTTGAAAATTATCTCCGATTGTGTTAGTTATAGTGTCTATCCCAACCCAGATGTCGTCTGGAGTTTTATGAGCTGCTCTTAATTCGGTTAATTTTTCGATTTCTTCTAATCCTGCATTCTTTATTAAAGTCTTAGGGATCTCTTCAAGTGCTAAGGCAAAAGCATTTACGGCTAACTGCTCTTTTCCACCAATTTTATTTGCATAAGATCTAATCCGTTTAGCAAGTTCGATGTACATTGCTCCGCCTCCTGCCACAACTGCTTTTGTATCAATTATTTTAGCAATAACTGATAATACATCATGTAAAGAGACTTCCGCAGTACTAAGAATTTTATCAAGCCCCCCTTTGAGTAAGATAGAAACAGATTTAGGATTTTTACACCCTGAGAATAATGTATATTCATCATCACCTAATTTTTCAAAATGGACTTTTTCAGCAAACCCTAGATCATCCTCAGAAAGTGATGTCAAATCATCAACAAGTTTTGCACCAACAGCTTTTAAAATTGATTTATAATCACTCTCACCAACATTTTTAATAGCTGCAATTCCTTCCCTTGCTAAATATGCCCCGAATTTATCTGAAATATCGCTACTATTTACAATTAAATTAACTCCTAAATCCTTAAATAATTTTAAGTAATCTGTGAGAATTTTATCTTCTTGGTCAAGAAATTTCTGAATATCTGCGGGGCTTGAGATCCGAACTTGGGCATCGAATTCTGTTTTTTTCACGTCAAGCTTTCTACGGATAACAGCTATTTTGGCATTTTTGATAGTATCTGGCATCATAGAATTTACTTTATCCTTTTGAGTATAAACACCATTAATTAGTTCTGTTTCCTTAAGCGATTTTCCTGGAGCTTTAACGATTTTTACATTGCTTACTTTTGAGAATGTTTTTCCATCATCATCAGTTATATTTTTAATTGCTTTAAATGCTAAATCAGCAAAAAAATCTTTTAATGAAGATATATCTTTTGCATTCATAGCGGTTTTGGCCGCATTTTTAAGAATTTCATCATCTTCGTTCGAGATTTTTACAGCTAATTCCTTGATTATTTCAAGAGCTTTATCAGCTGCTATTTTATATCCATGAATAATAGGTTTTGGATGAATATCTTGCTCAATTAATTCTAAAGCATTTTCTAATAAAGCAGCAGAAAAAATTACTGCTGATGTAGTTCCATCACCAATATCATCATCAATGGATTTTGCTACATTAACCATCATATTCGCGGCGATATTTTCGATATCTAAATTGGACAAAATCTCAGCGCCATCATTGGTAATCGTCACATCTCCCATAGAATCAACAAGCATTTTTGACATGCCTTTTGGGCCAAGAGTAGATCGGACAGTCTCCGCAATTGCGACCATCGCGTTAATATTTTGTTTTCGTGCTTCTCTCTCACGGACTTCCTCTGTACCTTCTTTTAATATAATTATTGGAACGTTGCTCATCTAATTCACTTCTTCAATGTAATTTTAAATTTGTATTTATATAGATCCCTAAATCACAAAATTAAAAAAAGTTTATGGAAATATTTAAAACAAAATTACTTTAATGTCTTCTTAAGGATTTATTGTGAGTCTGAAGGGTCTAAAGTTGTACAAAGCTCGCATTTTTGTACTCTTTTAAAATCATATTTGAATTTGTTCTTGTTATATACTCTTTCTGATTAAGATTTCGGATGAATTTATGGACATCTTCCGATTCTTTAAATCTGCAAATCAGCGCCGCTGATTGTTCTCCTGTTGTGTGAAAAATAGAACAGACTTCTGGTATTTTTGTAAGGTCATTTAAGATTTCTTCAGTAAATTTACCATCACAGTTGATTCTTATGAGGAATGCTAATTTATAACCGAGTTTTTCATTATTTAGCCTAAGAGTATAGCCCTCAATAACCCCATTCTTTTTTAACTTCGAGATACGATTGTGAATAGTCCCTATTGAAATACCTAATTTATCTTGAATCTCTCTATAACTTGTACGAGCGTTTCCTTGCAAAGTTCTGAGGATGTCTCGGTCGATTTCATCTAGATTTTTCTCTTTCTTCATTAAGAACCAACCTTAATATAATTACGAAGTTTAAGTTCGATCAATATATTCTATTTTAAGAACTATATAAAAGTTTAGAAAAATCTAACTTTCAATGAAAATTTTTTAACTCCAATTTTTATAGCCCTTTTAAAACTTAATATGTCTTAAAATTTATTATTCTGTATATATTTTTAATAACAACAAACATTAAAAGAGTGAATGAAAACATGGTTGATGATTTTAAAATAGATCCGTGGGGAGGTTCTGCTATTGAAGACGATGATTATACTAGATTAATCAAGGAATTCGGGATCGAGGAAATATCAGATTCTCTACGTTTAAAGATGAAAAAGAATCGCTTTATTAGAAGAAAAATAATCTTCGGGCATCGAGATTTAGGACTTGTTTATAAAGCTATAGAAAAAGGTCAACCATGGTCTGTAATGAGCGGAATTAAGCCTTCTGGACCATTTCATTTAGGAACATCAACTACCGCATTAGAGATCGTGGAATTTCAGCGGATGGGAGGTAAAGTTTATTATGGCATTGCAGATATTGAGAGCTATGAAGATAATGGAATTCCATGGGATGAAGCAGAAGATACGGCGATAGATAATATTGCTGACATATTAGCTTTTGGTTTGGATCCATCTCCCGAAAAAGCATATATTTGGAGGCAATCAAAAGAGCCTAAAGTTAAAGATGTTTGTTTTAAGGTTAGTAGGTTAGTTACACAAAATATGTTAAATGCAATTTATGGTGACCGAACATTTGGTCTTTACATTTCTTCTTTAATTCAAGTTGGAGATATCCTACTTCCACAAGTAATAGAAGGACCTCACCCTACTATAGTGCCCGTAGGAATAGATCAGGATCCTCATATCCGCCTTACTAGAGACTTAACTCGTAGAAATTATAAGAAGTTCTTTTTACCGGGTGCAACCTATCATTATTTATTAGCGGGAATTGATGGCTCAGAAAAGATGGCTAAGAGAAATCCGAATAGTTATTTTACATTCAATGAACCTTTTGAGTCAATTGAAAGAAAAGTCAAGGGTGCTTTAACAGGAGGAAGGAGAAACTTGAAAGAGCAACGTGAATTGGGTGGTGAACCTCAAAAGTGTATGATTTATAAGATGTTCATGTATCATTTTGAAGAAGATGATGAAAAATTAGCTAAAGACTTTGAAATGTGTGTGAAAGGCGAGTTGATGTGTGGAGATCATAAACAAGAATGCGTTGAGAAAGTATTAAAATTCATTAAAATTCATAAAAAGAAAAAAGAAAAACTGATAGATAAAGCTCGAAGTCTTCTTAATATAGATTAATATTGTTTATTTACCTTTAACTTGGTTTATATCTACATTTAAATTAAATTAATCGATATACCACAATCTTTCTAAAAAAAATTATTGTAGTATCAGAATATTTAAAAAATTTTAGGTGAAAATTATGGAAAATATAGAAAGTGAAATTGAGGAAATCATAAATAGAGAAACAAGGGCATGGGATACGCAAGATGCGGATTTATTAATGAGTATCCTTCATCCTGATATGGTTTGGCCTTGGCCAAGAACATCTCACTCGCACGATCCTATGGATTGGGTTCTTACAATAGGTAGATATGATTATAAGCGATGGAAAAAGGGATGGCAAGACTTATTTAATACACATAAGCTTGTCCATAATATAAGAGAAATCAAAAAGATTGTGATATCTAAAGAAGAAGATGGTGCATTCGCTGTCGTAGATATAGATACATCATGGATTGATAAAAATAATATTAAAAACCTATGGAAAGGAAGAACTTGTAAGATATATACAAAAATTAGGAACGAATGGAAAATGATAATGCAAACAGGAGTATTGAAATATTAAAAATTTGGTTTATATTAATTGCTCCAAAATCTTGACTAAGTCATCAAGAAAATTAGGGAAATTTTTAAAGAATTCCTCTTTTTGCTGGTCTCTAAGTACTGCTGACACAAAAAACAAATCATTTTTTATTTTTTTTCTTAGTAAATAGGAAAAGAGAGTACCTTCAGTGGAGGTAAAATCAAAATTTCCTTCAATTTTTTCCTCTTCCATCCGTTTAAGTAAGAAGAGATGTTCCTTAATTGATTCTAACAACTCAACATAGACTTCTGGTTCAATATCATTGTAGTATTCGGAAATAATGATCCCATTACGATCAAATACAATTAGGGCTTGACTTTTAAACATTTCTAGATAATATTCTAATAACTCTGATAGTTCAAAAAATTTCTTATCAAACACAGAAAGGCCATATGAAACTAGCTGGACAATTGAAATAATATCATAAATGGAAGATTGCTGAAACAAAATATTAAAATCCGGATATTTATTTAATATTTCTTCCCTTAATTTTTCAATATTTGCAAGGATCTCTTCATTGGCCTTTAACTCAGGATCATATTTATGAAAAGTTATGATTATTGGAACGCTCATTTCACTTTCTGAGAAAAAGGTTAAAATCGCATTTAAGTATTCAAGTGAATTCTCAAATCTCTCTGGATCTTGAATATCAATTACATAGATAAGCAAATCAGTAGCATCAAAATATACATCTTGAAAATTAATGTAAATCTCACGATATGTTTCTTGGCCCCCCATATCCCATATAACTAATCTAGAGGTTAAGAAATTCATTTTATGATATTCAACTCGGATGGTTGGCTTAAGCTGAACAATATCCTTTGCAAAATCATATTTTTTGTCTAAAGCTGTTAGGATTGATGTCTTACCCGCATTATCAAGACCACTTACAATAATTTTTAATAAACCTTCCATTTAACTTCCACTTGTTCTATTTAGCTATTTTTTGAGTTTAATAAAATAATAGATTTATTTAATTTATATTTCTGCGAAAGTAAAATTGAGTTTTTAAGATTTAATTTTTGGATTAAAATGTATATTGATCGTTATATTATCAAGATATCATCTAAATATTATTCCTATGTTTTTACTTTCAGTTTATTGAGAGAAACTACTAAAAGGTCGGTAATTTTAGAGTAATTTGAATGACATTTAAATGATATTTATATTTTTTAAAGCAGATGGACTGATTTTACTTAATAAAATAATTTACGAAAGAGGATGGTGTATTTGATAGAAATAGAAAATAAGTTTTTGGAAAATTTAGAATATCAGATTAGTCTAAAAGAAAATACATATAAAACACTTAAAAAAATCCCCGTATTTACTCAGAAAGTACAACAATTTGATAATTCAGTGATGGATCTTACAGATAAATTCGAGAAAATTAGGATTCGAGATAAATACCAGATAATAATATCAGAATTGGATAATCTAATAAAAAATGCTAATCCAAAATAATTAACTTCTTATTTTTTTTTAAAAAACTCTGAAATTCTTAATCTCCAACAATCATGCAGTATATTTTTCTTGATCTCGCTCGTTCGTCACATTCAATAAAAATTATTTGCTGCCAAGTTCCTAAAATCAATTTTTGATTTTTAAAGGGAAATGACTGGGAGGTTTTAATTAGAAAACTCCTCAAATGTCCTGCTCCATTATAGTCATGCCAAGTTTTATGATGAGCATAATCCTCTTTATAAGGTATTAATTTTTCTAATAATTGCTTAATATCATGCTTTACAAGTCCTGGTTCATATTCTACAGTTGAAATTGCACCTGTAGACCCAGCTACATGGACGTTTATGATTCCATCATTTATGCCACTTTCATTAATACAATGTTGAACTTGTTCAGTTATATTGATAACATCACAATAAGCTTTAGTTTTTAAATCAAAAGTTTTTAATACTGCAGTCATTTTCATTTTCTACCTTTGTCACATGTGTTGATATTTATGATTTGCTTTATTACTGATTTTGGTAAATTAGTTTGATTACCTTCTTTCAAAGCATAAATTTTCGTCAAGATAAGAAGTTCAGGTTGTTTAAATCCATTAATATTAGTCCAACCTTTTGATTCTCCTGATTCAATACAGATAAAAAATGGTGATTTTTTGCGTTTAAGGCATGTGGGATCCTTACATTTTTCACAAACTTGAGGGTAGTAATAAACATTGCCATTTTTGAGGTATATTGTAAATGTGCCAAATTTTTTGTTTTTAACTTTAATCCAATTCTCAGATTCAAAATCTACATTAAGTCTTGATTTCAATATATACTTACTCAATTTTTCTGTATTTATCGTTACGTTGACATTTACATCACGATTTTCAGGTTCAAAATATTCGTAACATTCATCTGTGATATCATCATTTTCAAAAAGGAGAGCTAAAGGAATAAAATCTATGAAATAAATATTTTCTAATTCCTTGTATTTAGTACGCTTCAATGAAATTGAGCAAATTTGATTTAGAATTTCTATATCCTCAAATATTTCATTAATCTGGATTTGATTTGATTTGATGATTGAATTAAATTTATCATTTTTAAAATATTTATTAAATATATCCTCTTTAGTGTATTTTTCAAGGATTATACAAAATAGAATGGTTACTGATGAAATTCGCGCTTGTATTTCTTTAAAATATTGTAATATTTGGTCTACTTTTGTTTCCGAAATAAAAATTATAATAGCCTCGGCCCCATTATAAAAAATTGTACGTAAATAAGATCTTGGTTGCCTGCAATCAATATTCCATAAAAGAAATTCAAATTTTTCATTTTTTTTAAAGAAAAAATCAATTTTGCTTATGTTTACGCCAATATTTCGTTTATTCTCGAATGGTAGACTATTTGAACTTAGTTTTTTTTGAAACTCATCCTTATAATTTTCAGTTCCACCTAAAACACATACCTTTTTCTTTAATACAAATCTTTCTTGAAGTGGAATTTCTAATGAATTCATTCTGCCATCCTTTAATTATTAAAGAATATTGGCTAAATCTATTAAATAATAAATTTAATTATGAATTTTAATTTATTCATTTTAATATTGTCTAGTTTTCAACAATTTTAACTTATTGAACTAATTATGAGTAAAAGATTAGAATCGTTTTATAAAAAGATACATGACCCCAAATCAAAAATTCCGGAATATGTATCGATAATCATCAGACCGGGTAAAAAGTTAATTGATTTCAAAATAAAAAAAGAAGATGTTAATATCCTAAAAGTAATGGCTCATGATCAAAAATCATCCGGATGGTTTTTACATTCTGTTCATATTCCGCTAAAAAACTTAGGTTTATCTTACAAAACATCAGATAAAGAAATATTAGAATATTTATCTCAACCGGGTAAAATTACAAGTAGTAAGCCAACAAAAGATTATATTGAAAATTTACTAAGAAAATATATAGATATCTTACCAGAAAAGAAAAAACATTTTTTTAAAACAGAACGGTTTAAAAAAAAGAAAGAATTTAAAACAGGGGCTCAATTAAAAGGTTTTTAACTACTTTATTTTAGCTCCTAGGGGAACCGGTTTTTTATCGTCTATTTTTAATAAGAATGGTTCGTTATTAACATCAGCGGCTAGTAACATTCCATTGCTTTCCATCCCCATAATTTTCCGAGGTTTTAAATTAGTTAAAACTATAATTTTTTCGTTAACCAATTCTTCTTCGGTATAATATTTAGCAATTCCAGTGATTATTTGTCTTATGTCTTTTTCACCACAATCCACCATTAATTTATAGAGATTGTTTGATTTTGGAACTTTTTCACAGCTTCTAACTAGTCCAACTCGCATTTCTAATTTTTCAAAATCTCTATATTCAATTATCATATATTCATCACCCACTCAAAGGCATTCCATCCATACTAATTATCTCTTTTGATTTTGGTTTTTGCTCTCTATAAGGATTCTTAATATCCTTAATTTTCCTCCCAAATGTTAAATATCCTGTATGACCTATCATTCTTATTTCTGGTCGTGTAGCATTTTGCTTAACTTGCATTTTTCTTTTGATTAATTCATATGTGTTTACTTCAATAAAGTTTTGTTCTTTCATGGCCGAGACCGTTTTTTTAACTTGTTCAATGGTTGGAGAAAAAGATACAACTGTTCCACTATATTTTAGGTAATTCCTGATTTTCTCAATAGCATTCCAAGGAGTTGCCATATCTAATACAACAACATCTATATTTTTATGATGAAGATCATCGTTTAAAATATCTCCATATTGAATTGTGACAACATCCTCTAATTCTGCTTTTTGTATGTTTAATTTAGCTCTTTTAATTGATTTTTCATTAATATCATATGAGTATATATGTCCATTTGGACGAACAAAATTGCCCAATATACATGTGAGTGCTCCAGAACCACAACCTGCTTCAATAATCACACTCTCAGGACCAACTCCTGAATATACTAAAATTAATCCAGTATCTTCAGGATAAATAATTTGAGTTTTCCGAGACATATGAAGAATATAATCGGATGGTAATGGTTTTAATACAAAGAACTTATAACCTTGAGTTTCATAAGGTTTGGAAAACACCACAGAACCAAAATTTTTACCAATAATATCGTCAAACTCAATTATTCCTCTATGTGTATGAAAAGTACCACCAGATTTCACTTGGACTAACCATCTTCTTTTTTGATCAAGAATCAAAAAGATTAAACCATTTTCTTTAATTATTTCATTGCTCATATTAAGTTCTGTCTTTTTTCATTTCAAGTGTATCATTATCTTTAATTTTTAATAAGAAAGCTTTCTTTAATTATTAATTTATTTACGAAAATATATAAAAAATATACAACTCTCATTAATATTATTCTTATAAATATCTTTATTATAAATCCTCTTAAATGAATTAATTTATGAGTAAAGAAAGAAACCAGAATACTTATACGTCCCGAACATCTTTTAGAGATCTTCAGTATCAGATTGAAGATTTACGGCAAAAAAGAGATGAATTAAATCAAAAGACAAAAAAATTCATTAATGATCTTCAAGAAATTGATATAGAAATTGCAAATTCGTTAAAAATTGCTAAGGAGAAGTACAAAAAGAAGAGAGACTATTGGAATAATAAAGTTAAACAATTAAAAGAAAAAAAAATCGAATATAAAACTCTGTTAGAAAATTTAATTGAGGATAAGAATAGAAAACACAAAAAAGGCAAAAATATAAAGGGCAATAAAGAACATCTCTCTATAAAACAAATAGAACGCAAAATAGAAAATCTGGAGAGAAGGATTGAAACAGAAAAACTCGAAATAAATGAAGAAAATACAATAATTGACAAAATAAGAGAATTAGCCGCTATGAAACAAGAATATTTATCGGAGCAAAAAAATAATGATCTTTTCATAATCGAGAGAAAAATTGAGATAGTAAAGATAAATCTTAATAAAATCTATGAACAATTAAACAAATGGTCAGATAAATCCCAAGAAAATCATTCTAAAATGTTACAAGAGTTCCAGAATGTAGACAAACTAAAAGGAGATAAAAGAAAACTTGAAGAAGATCTAATTGAGAATAAGAAAACAGCTGATCGTTATCATGAGCAATACTTGAAATTAATGAATCAAAGTAAAAAGAGGTACAAAGGTAAGAAACCTTACAAACCAGGAAAAATATCTTCAGAAAAATTCAATGAAAGAACAAAAAAGAATCAAATGATAGAACAAATGAAAAAGCAACAACTAGAGACAGCTTTAGAAAAACAAAAAGCTGGCAAAAAATTAAATCTATTTGAAGCCAGACTAATTCTTGAAAAATCTAAAGATTAAAAACTATTGGTATTTATATTATTTTCATCCTTACTATCTATTTGTAGATTACTTCTGTATTTCTGGTTTTTTTAGTAAAATTTACCTATATATTGCGATATCTGAAATTTTAAAAAAATTGAAAAGTTATTATTTAACTATCGTTTAAAATTAATGGAAAGGATTGATTAAATATGAAGAAAAAACTAAGTGAAATCCGAAATCTTTTACAAGAACATCATGAATGGTTCCAAAAATCAATTCCTCTAATTGCTTCTGAAAACATTACTAGCCCAGCAGTTGATGAAGCATGTGCTTCCGATTTCTCACATCGCTATGCAGAAGGATGGAGTGGGCAAAGAGTTTATGCAGGATGCAGTTATATTGATAAAATTGAGGATATTTGTATGGAACTTACTAAACAATACTTTGATTGTATTCATGCCGACGTAAGACCTATATCGGGGGTTGTAGCCAATCTTGTTATGTATAATGCATTTACTTCAGATAATAATGGTAAAATGTGTTGTATGTCTATTGTTCGGGGTGGTCATATTTCACATGGTCCAAGGTTTGCAAAAAGTGGGAGAGAGATTTTTGGAACTGCTGGAACAACAAGAGGATTAAATGTTGAATATTTAGCGTTTGATAATGATGAAATGAATCTTGATATTGATGCTTCAGCAAAAATTATCAGAGAATTTGAACCTGAATTGGTTTTATTTGGTGGTTCTGTATTTTTATTTCCGCACCCTGTTAAAGAGCTTGGTGAAGTTGCGAAAGAAGTTGGAGCATATGTGGGTTATGATGCTGCTCATGTTGCTGGTTTGATTGGCTCAGGATATTTTCAAGACCCATTAAGAGAAGGAGCAGATGCTATGACGATGAGTACCCATAAAACACTTCCAGGGCCTCAACATGGGACATTAGTATCAAATAGAGAAGACTTAATTGAAAAATTAAGAGCTTGTGCTTTTCCAGCTTTATTATCTAACCATCATCTTCATAATGTCGCTGGTTTGGCTGTTTCCTTAGCTGAAATGCTAGAATTTGGAAAAGATTATCACAAAAATGTTATTGAAAATGCAAAAGCACTTGCGGAAGCATTATCTGATCAAGGTCTCAAAGTATTGATGGAACATAAAGGTTTTACAGAATCTCATCAAATTGTGGTTGATATTACTGAATTTGAGAAATCTATTGGCTTGGGTGGAGACATTGAAAAATTATTAGAAGAAGCTAATATAATCCTTAATCGTAATCTTTTACCATATGATATTGCTCAGGGTAGGCATTATCAGAATCCAGGTGGTTTAAGAATGGGGACTTCTGAAGTTACAAGACTCGGAATGGGTAAAAGTGAAATGAACGATATTGCGGTTTTTTTTAAGAAATTGATAATTGAAAAGAAAGATCCTAAAAAGGTAAAAAATGAAGTAGCCGAATTTCGAAAAGATTTCCAAGAAATAAAATATTGTTTTCAGCCTCAAAATAAAGCATATGAATATTTGAAGTTTTACTAATTATAAATATTCTTATTTTTTCTTTTGAACAATAAAACTTATCTAAAATGATAGATTTTTTAATTTAATCGAATTTTATGTTGAAAATTAATATCTTATATCATTATGAGTCTCGAAATTATTGAAAGAACAAAGTACAATTTAAAGTTTGTTGTTGAAAATATATCGATTGAGATGGCAAATGCTATTCGTAGAATTATAATTTCTGAGATACCTGTTATGGCTATTGATGAAGTCATTATTTTAAAGAATGATTCCCCATTATATGACGAAATTATTGCACATAGGCTTTCAATGATCCCATTAACCACAGATTTGGATACATATAAACTTCCTCGTGAATGTGAATGCGGCGGATATGGATGTCCTCTTTGCCAAGTATCTTTAACATGTGAGGTTACAAATACAACCAATACTCCAATGGAAATTTATTCTAGAGATTTAATTTCAAATGATCCTAAAATAGTGCCTGTAGAACCAAATATTCCATTAGTAAAAATAGATAAGAATGATAAAGTGATAATTGAAGCGTATGCTGTATTAGGAATAGCAAAACAACATGTTAAATGGCAAGCAGTCTCAAATATTTTCTATCGATTTTATCCTCAGGTAGATTTCGATGATTCGAAATGTGCAAAATGCCCAGATAGGTGTATCGTTTCAAGAATGTGTCCAGAAGGATTATATGACTTTTCCAATAAAAAAACTCCAATATTATTAGAAGACTATTGGAAAACTTGCACACTTTGTAATTCTTGCCAAGATAATTGTCCAGAAGAAGCTATAAAAGTATCTTGGAATAAAAACCGTTATATTTTTTCAATCGAGAGTGATGGAGTTCTTGAGTTTGATGTAATTTTGAAGAAATCATTTGAGATTTTCCTAGAAAAAATTGATGAATTTGTTGAAAAACTTGGAGAAGTAGAGATAGAATCGTGAATTATCAAAAAATTATTAAAATATTATAAATTTAAAATATCAGAATTAATGATTTAGAGCGTTTTTTTACATGTCTCATAAAGTAACAGGACCAGCAAATTTTTACGTAAGAAAATTAATAAGAGATTTATGGAAAACAAAGATAAAAATATGGAAAACTGTCTCAAAAGCCCTAAGTGGCCCAAGAAGGAATAGAGTTAAAGCAAATTTATATCATATAAATAAGAATACAAAAAAGGGAGATATTATTGTTGTTCCAGGAAAAATCTTAGGGATAGGTGAGTTAGATCACACTCTCACCATTGCATGCTTAGAATATTCAAAATCTGCTAAAAAAAAAGTTGAATCATCGGGAAGTAAATTAATCTCTATTGAGGAATTAGTAGAACAAAATCCTAAGGGAAGTGGAGTAAAAATAATAAATTAAAATACCAAAAAAAAATTTTAATGTGATTTGACTATGTTAATCGAATATCAACTATATGATGCAACAGACAAAATATTAGGTAGGTTCTGTTCTTTAATTGCTAAGAAAGCTCTTTTAGGAGAGTATATAGTTATAATTAATGCAAAGAATGCAATTATTAGCGGAAAAAAAGAAGATATTCATGAAAAATATTTAGCAAAATTGGAAATATCAACAGCTACTAATCCACGTAGAGGACCATTTCATGAAAGAAGACCAGATAATTTTATGAGAAGAGTGATAAAACAAATGTTACCAAGAAAAAAATTAAGAGGAAAAGAAGCTATAAAAAGAGTTCATATTTATATCTCAGATATACCGGAACGATTTAAAAATAAGTATCAAAGATTAGTCCCTAATGAAATAAATAACATAGATAAAAAGCGACTTTCATATTTCAACAGATATATTACCTTAGAAAATTTATGTCAAAGAATAGGTTGGAAAAAAAGCGGAATTGAGGTGTAAAAAATGTCAATGAAAGTAATTCAAGCATCAGGAAAAAGGAAATCTGCTATAGCAAGAGCAGTTTTAAAGCATCCAGCAAAAGGCCAAGTAAAGATAAATAATGTTGTTTTACAATTATATGAACCTGAAATCGCAAGATTGAGAATTCAAGAGGTCCTTGAAATTATCAGTCATCCTAAACTCGAAAAATGTGACATTAATGTTAAAGTTAAAGGCGGTGGGATTATGGGTCAAACAGATGCAGTTCGAATAGCTATTGCTAAATCTATTAATAAATTTATTGGTACAAAAACAATTGAAAAATCTTTTAGAGAATACGACGATTCTCTATTATCTGGTGATAGTAGAAGAACAGAACCAAAGAAATTTGGTGGAAAAAAGGCAAGGGCTCGACGTCAAAAATCATTTAGATAATTTAATAAGGGTTAAACTATCTCTATTTGGACACCTAATTCTTTCAAATCTTTAAAAAAGGAAGGATATGAATCTTTTACAATATCACTTCTTTGCATATATGAACTTGAATCTGCATATAAAGCGGCTATAGTACATGCCATTGCAATTCTATGATCGTTATTATGATTTATTGTAATTCCGTTGAGTTTATCGCAATGGAATATTGTTAATTTATCATCTTCTTCAATAACTTTAACTCCCATCTTCTTTAATTCTCTAGTAATGGTGGTTATTCTATCAGTTTCTTTTAATCGTAGATTAGATATATTATAAAGAATGGTTTTTCCTTCGGCAAAAGCACCAACAACAGATAATATTGGAAACAAATCTGGAATATCGGTGCAATCAAGTTCAATTCCTTTTAATAAATTTCCTGTTGAGTCTCCATTTATGATAACTTGATTGAGATCTTTATTAATTTTGATATTTGCTCCCATCCTCTCTAGAATCTCAACAATCCTTTTGTCTCCTTGTTTATTTTTAATATTAAGATTATTTATTATTACTGATGATGGTTTTTTTGACAATACTGCTGCCACAATGATATTTGCAGCAGAAGAAAAATCACCAGGTATTTCGTAAGATTGAGATCGATAATTTTGTTCATTGGTTACGTAAAATTTTCCAGTTTCGAAATTAGCTTGTATATTTATTCCAAATGCTTCTAATACGTCCAATGTGATTTCTACAAATGGTTTAGAGACTAATGGAGAGGTAAGTTCTATTTCGATATAATCTTCTTTTTTACATTTTAATAAAGGACATAATACAAGTAATGCAGTTAAAAACTGGGAGCTTAAATCTCCTTGAACTTGAACTTTATCACATAATTCGCTAGTCCGTTTAATTTTAAGTTTTTTATTTGATAAAATGAAATCCGCACCTAATTGTTGTAATGAATTTAATAAAGGTTGTATGGGTCTTTTAAGTTTTAAAAAATCTCCTTTTAATGTGAGACCTCCTTTAATTATCAAACTTAAAGCACTGAAGATTCTTAACGTCGTACCAGAATTCCCACAATCAAAAGGTTTTTTAATTGGTTTGTATGCATCTTTATTGCGTTTGACAATATATGTATTATCACTTCTTTTTAGAATTTTAACTCCTAATAAATTTAGGATCTTTAGCGTAAAAGTTATATCTCCACTCGTTAGGGGATTTTTAATTATTGAAATACCTTCAGCAAGACTAGCGGCAATAAAAGCTCTATGTGAATAGCTTTTAGATCCTGGTGCTATGATCTTACCATTTAGACTGCTAGTTATTGGATTAATTTTCAAATTCATTAAGTAATAAATAGAAAGTAATAGATATAATATTAATTAAATAATCTTGATAGACTATTGTTATATTAATCCATATCAGCCGTGAAAAATTTGGATAATTCATTAGGTAATATCTATAGAATAACGTCATTTGGAGAAAGTCATGGTGATTTAGTAGGAATTATAATAGATGGCATGCCTGTGGGATTAGAATTTGACTTAAATTTTATCCAAAGTGAAATTGACAGGAGAAAACCAGGGCAATCACATTTAACAACTCCTCGTCTTGAAGAAGACCAAGTTAAAGTCTTGGCAGGAGTTTTCGAAAATAAAACAACAGGAGCACCAGTTTGCCTAATAATTGAAAATGAGAATTTTGATTCCTCAGTATATGAGAAATATCGAAATTTTTTACGTCCATCACATATTGATTATCCAGCATTAAGAAAATATGAGGGATTTTCTGATTCAAGAGGATCAGGTCGCTTTTCTGGGAGAATTACAGCCGGATTTGTAATGGCAGGAGCTCTGGCCAAACAAATTTTGAAAAAATATGAAATTATGATTCTTGCATATACAAAAAGTATTGGAAATATTATTGATATTAGAGAATATACTTCAAATGATATTAAAAAAATAATTGAATTAAGAAATGAATCTCTTGTCGGAGCGATTGACAAAGGAAAATCTAAATCAATGGAGTTATTAATTGAAGGGATTAAAGATGAAAGGGATTCTATTGGAGGGAGTATAAAGTGCATTATTATAAATTTTCCAGCCGGGAAGGGAGGGCCCATATTTAATAGTATTGAATCAAGTATTAGTAAAGCGATATTTGCGATTCCTGGAATAAAGGGGATAGAGTTTGGTGCTGGTTTTGAAGCTGCTAAGATGAAAGGTTCTGAACATAATGACCCTTGGATTATAAAGAATGGAAAAGTTCAAACCACTAAGAATGATGCGGGTGGAATTATTGGTGGAATATCAACAGGTATGCCAATTGAATTTACTGTTGCAGTTAAACCAACTGCTTCTATCGGTATTTCTCAGAAAACCGTTAATATTGAAACCAAAGAGAACGTGGAAATTGAATTTTCAGGACGACACGACCCATGTATAGTACCTAGAATAATTCCTGTTGTAGAGGCTATGGTTGCTAATGTATTACTTGACATTTTACTACTTGAAGGTTACATTCCCAGAATTTTGAAATCTTGAACTAAATGATAAAAAAATAGCAAATGCTAACAATCATTAAAATTTAAAATAAAAAATTAAAAATACTGATAATTTAGAGTATAATAATAAGTGAATGATCGTGCCCAAAATAAACCAAGAAAAATTCATTGAAGATATTATAAAAATTGTTGATAGATGGTCATTTGAGCAGTGTGCTCATTGTGAAAATGGAACACTACTTTCAATTGAAGGAATGCTAGAATTCAAATGTAGTAAATGTGGAAAAACGATGAACCCTTCTGAATATTTGGGAGAAATAGCTAAAACTGTTTTTACTTATAGAGAACAGCTTGGAAATATTAAAAGTAAGAAACAGCTTGGTTAATAAAAGATCAAATCAAAATTTAATTGATTAAAGTAAATATATTATATTATTAAACTCAATTCTCCTATCTATTACGACAATTCTTTAGGTTTTTATAATGAGTGTACCAGTTACAGCAGTTTTATTGGGAGCTGGAAGAAGGGGTTTTCACGTCTATGGAAATTATGCCACAAAAAATAAAAAAAAACTGAAATTTATCGCTGTTGCAGAACCTATACAAAAAAGACGTGAGAATTTTGCAAAATTACATGAAATTCCTCCTAATCGATGTTTTGAAAGATGGGAAGATTTGCTTTCTAAGGAAAAACTCGCTGATGTTGCATTTATTTGTACTCAAGACCAGATACATACAGAGCCTACTTTATTAGCATTAAATAAGGGATACCATGTTTTACTTGAAAAGCCTATGTCTAATAGGTTAGTAGATTGCATTAAAATAGTGCAGAAAGTAGAGGATACCGGTAGAATTCTAGGAGTGAGTCATGTTTTAAGGTATGCTGATTTTTTTTTAACTATCTTCAAAATTATTAAATCCAAACTGCTTGGAGATATTGTTAATATCTCACAACGAGAAAATATCTCATGGTATCATATGGCACACAGTTATGTGAGAGGACCGTGGTCAAAGGTAGAGAAATCTTCACCAATAATTTTAGCTAAAGCTTGTCATGATTTAGATTTATTATACTGTATGGTAGGTTGCCTTCCAAAGAAGATAAGTTCTTTTGGTAGCTTGTTATATTTTAATCCGGAGAATGCACCTAAGGGAGCACCAAAATATTGCTTAGAGGGGTGCCCAAATAAAAACATATGCAATTATTACGCCCCAAGAACATATATAGATATAATCCCAATAATCCAAATTATTCAAAAGGGTAAAAATAAATTATATAAATTAATAGGAAATTTGAGGAAAAACCATACCAAACTATTAACTTTCCTAGCTAAAATAATTCCTCCATTTAGAAGATTAAGATATTGGAGTGAATGGCCTGTTTATTATTTATATACAGATCAAGAAGAAGACTATTCGGACGAGGCAAAAATGAAAATCCTTAAAACCAGTCCTTATGGTAGATGTGTTTATTATTGTAATAATGATGTAGCTGATCATCAAGTTGTAAACATCGAGTTTGAAAATGGGGTTACAGCAAATTTTACATTACATGGATTTAGTGAGAAAGAAGGAAGAACCCTAAGAATTGATGGCACACAAGCAACATTAGTAGGCGAATTTCATGATGCTTATAAGAAGTTAACTCTTTATAATCATTATACAGGGAAAAAAAAAGTAATTTTAAATAAAAAATTATCTTTCCGTACAGTTGAACATGGTGGGGGAGATCCAAAATTAATAGATGCTTTCCTTGAGTCAATAATAAACCCTAGCATTAAACAACCTCTTACTTCTGCTAGAGAATGTCTTGAGAGTCATTTAATGGCTTTTGCTGCTTATGAATCTCGAATAAAAGGAACTGTGATCAATATGGAGGATTTTCGTAAGAAATCAGAACGATCTTTCTGAATAAAATATAGATAAGTTATTATAATTGATATCATAAAATATCTTATAACTTAATAGAATGAAAAAAGCAAAAATAGAATGGAAAAACGCAATATTGACACCTCTGACCAATTTATCGAGTTTTATAAGAAAAAGGGGGATTATTTAGTATCTCTTTCAGAGAATCATTTCAAGAATATAGAATATCGTAAATGTCTTGAATTATTAAATCAGGCCTATGCAATGTACATGAAGGGGAATTATACTGAACATGCTGAAAAAACAAAACAGAGATTCTTGGAAATCAAAGAAAAATATTTTAAAAAATAACGAATTTAATCAAATTCTAAGGTTTTTCCCAATTTATATTCAATATCTTCAATATGAGAGCCTTGCCAATATACTTTTTTACATTGAAGATTTGAACACTGATAGAATTCATTGAAGTGATTATATGTCTCATTCAAAACATCACTTTTTATTGAAATCTTATTTTCAACTCTTTCTAACTGTGAATTACATACGGAACATCTAGCATGTTCAAAGTTAAATTCAAAACTTAACCCAAACTGTTTATTGAGTTGATGAAGATAGTTATATATACCTTTACCTTTAAGATATATGCTTTTATCTTTATAACGCTGATATAAAGGTAAGTCTTTTGTGATGATAATTCTGTTATCCTTATTTGCATATTCAATTAATAATTCATCAGGAACAGGATCGATATTATAAAAATTAATTAAGTCGTTAGCATATAAAGTGTCATATCCAAAAATTCGCAAGAACCGTGTTAATTTACCTAGCATTGAATCAACTAAAAATTTCATATTGAAGAGGTTGAGCATTTAATAAGTAATTCTAAATTAAATATATTAATTTAAATTAAATATATATAATCAAAATAAAAATTTGTATGGATATAAATGGAAGCTAAAAACTTAATGGAAAAAGCAGTAAGATTTCACGGACATATTTGTCCTGGTCTAGCGATTGGTGTTTTAGCTGCAAAATATGTTTTGGAACATGGATTTGATTATTCGCCAAATGAAGAGTTAGTTGCTGTTGTTGAGAATGACAATTGCAGTGTTGATGCTCTTCAAGCAGTATTAGGTACAACATATGGGAAGGGGAATCTGGTCCATCAAGATTATGGTAAGATGAATTACTATTTTTATGATAGAAGAATCAAAAAAGGCATAAGGTTAGCATTAAAAAGTAAGGAATTTAAAAATCAAAAATTATCCAGAGATGAAAAGATTCAGTTATTGTTGAAATCAAAACCTAAAGATGTGTTTAATATATATGAAATCGAATATAATCCCCCTGGATTAGCACAAATTGAAGATTCCGTCCCCTGTGAGATATGTGGGGAACTTACAATGAATAGTAGGATTATGACTTATAACGACTCTGAAATGTGTATTCCTTGCTATAAAAAAATGAGAGGTTAATAAAAGAGAAACAACTTTAAGATTTTGCATTTTGAAATAAATTTCTCTAATAAATGTGAAGATTTTGAGATTCTAATTATTTTTTGTCATTTAAATCAATTTGAGATATAATGAGTAATACTAATCAAAAGATCATACCTGGTGCAGGTCCTTTTTATTTTGAAGGAAACAATATTGGAATTCTTTTAATACATGGTGGTGGTGGTGGGACATGTGCCGATTTAAAACCTCTAGCTGAAGATTTGCATAAGAAAGGAGGTTATGTTATTAATGTTCCTTTACTTCCTGGATATGGAACCACACCAAAGGATTTAAAAGACACACCAATCGATTATTGGAAATCAAAGATAAATGAAGAATTGTCTAAATTAAAGGCGAAATGTGAAAATATTATTGTAGGGGGTCATTCTATGGGAGGTGTTTTAGCATTACTAGTAGCGGCAAATAATAATGTAGAGGGTATTTTTACTATCAGTACACCAATCGGAGTTCAAAGATTTTTAATTCACCTCGTTCCCTTGTTTAAACGGTTTGTAAAATATCATACTGTTGATTCAGAACAATTTAAAAGAGATACAAATGGGAAATGGATCGGTTATGATAAGATTCCATTAAATATAGCTACAAAACTAAAAAGTCTGATAAAAGAGATGAAAAAATCTTTAAGTGATATTAGTTGCCCTATATTAATTATCCAAGGAAGATTAGACTCTGATATTAAAAAAAATAGCATGGATTATATTTTCAATAATATAAAATCTAAGAAAAAGAGGAGAATTTGGTTAGAAAATAGTAAACACCCAATATTAGATAACCCAGATCATAAACAAATTGTATTAGAACTCGTAAAATTCATTAATGAAATTTGTACTTAAATTATTTATTTTTAAATAAATTACTAAAAATATCAAGATTGAACATTTGTATTTTTTATAAAAAGCCAAAATCATGATTAAAAAAAATTTGTTAAATATGTTCATAGCTTATCAATTCTTTATTTTTATGAAATCCCAAAATATTACACTAAAAAAATTTAAGGAAATCATAATCGAATAATAAATTTAAATTACTATATGTATATGATGAATAATTTATGATTAAAAATGTAAATAAGGGACATACTTTATTAGTACAAGGTCCAGCAAGAATAACCTTGGTAGAAGGGAAAGTTGAAGTTTTTGGAAAAATCTTTACTCCTGAAAAAGAGAAAACACCATCAAATGCTTTCAAAAATGATGTTTTAATAGTGCCAAGTGCTCAAAGTTATCCAATCTATGCTGTAGAGAAATCAGAATTAGATATATATATAAGAACTGAAGACAATCTTATATATATTGAAGAAAATTCGATTTCTTTTGATTGGAGTGAAATTAAAGATTCTATCATAAAAAAATTGAAAGAGAATCCAGGCGTACCATTAAAGATCATGGTGTTAGGAATTAGTAGTGGAAAAACAACTTTTATAAAATATTTAGCCAACAACTTCCTAAAAGAAGGATTAAAAGGGGGATATCTTGATTCTGATCTAGGCCAACAAATAATATATATCCCTACTACGATAAATATAGGCTCTATAGAGGATTATATTGTTTCAAGTGAGAATATTAATTCTGAAAAAACAGTTTTTATCGGTGCTACTTTTCCAAAAGGGGATTATAAATTCATAGTTTCTCTTTCATGTAGAAAGTTGATAGAGGGCTTCATCAACAAAAATGAGTCCATTGATTTTGTTTTAATCGATACAGATGGTTGGATTAAAACTGAGGCAGGGATTCTTTATAAAAATTTTTTTATTAAAACAGTTGATCCCGACATTTTAATTATTTTTCATGATGAGGCAGTCGAGGAACTCCAATCTATAGAAAAAACCTCCTCAAGTACTAGAAAAGATAGAAAAATTTATTTAATCAAAGAGAAAAACAAATATTTTTATGAAAAAGACAAAGATGAAAGAAGATTTTTACGTCAAAGTCAATTTTCAAAGAAATTTGAAGAGTTTAGAAAAATTTCGATTCCTTTAGAAAATATAAAGTTTATAAAAACAGAATTTGACAAAGAGGAAGATCAAATTTTTGAAAAAGAGTTAGAAATTCATGAACTTGTGAATCTTCCTTATCATTATGTAATAATTGGTTTAATGACTGAAAATTCTGAATTGGTAGAGATAGGGCTTCTTTTCACAATAAATATTGAAAAAAATTATATTTTACTATATTCAAACTTAACCTATAAAGAACAACTTAAGGTAAAGAAAATTTTAGTAGGTTCCCTTAGATTGAGTATTAAAGGGAATCATCAAGGATATTTATATCTCTAATTTTTTATTTTCTTACCAGTTATATTTCTATTTTTAATTCTTAAAAAAGTGTTATAAGACTAATTTTTTTAAATTGTGATATAATTATAATAATTTATGGATGAGGATCTTCTTACTAAGTTTCTAAAACTGATGTCTTCAAAAATTTCGGATTCAGATTTAGAATTAATCAATTTAGGAAAATCACTAGGATTAGATTTAGTATCTTTCGCCGATTTGAGAGCCTCCCAGGAAGATACATTCTCTGATGAAGTTAGAAATAAAGCCTTAAAAATAATGGAAGCGGATAAGGATAATGTCTTAAGTAGTTTAGATTCATTTTATGCAGGCAGTATTGACTTTATGGTATCTGATGATCCTGAAGGAAAAAAATTTTTCCTTTTAGAAACTAATGGGGGGTCTCACCGAGGAATTTCAATAATTACTGAAAAACAACAAACTCTTTTATATGATGGGTATTTAGAAGCCATTAATCAAGCTATCGTTCGAAATAAGCCTAATATCAATAAAATTTTTGTTATAATCGGAGTACCTGTTAATGATGGTTTAATACATGAAAAAATAATAATGATAGAATACTTTAGAAAACAACTTAAAGCTAAAGGGCATTCTGTAAAAATTTTTAATACTGATAATTATGATAAAGATTTTAAAGCGGAAATAGTGTTTTTAATAGCGGATTATAGACAACTATCCACATCTCTTTCATTTTCTAATAATTGGATTAAATTTAAAGGAGAAGAAGTTAATGTATTAATAGGGGATGGTATTACAAGACGTTTTAATAATAAAAAATTCTCAAAATTAATTAAAGAAGATTTTCATAAAGTAAATTCAATTTTAGTGAATCCTATATTTAATATAACTGATGATAAGTCTTTAACATATTTAGCTAGCTATTTTAGTAAAGAACTACTCAAAAAATATAATTTAAAATATCTCTTATTCGCAAAAGCTTTTAATGAAAATGAATTAGTCAAAAAGTTAGATTATCTTATAAAAAAATATAAGAAATCTTTTATTATTAAACCTAGTGGGGGGTCTGGAGGAGCGGGAGTTATACCTGTATCTAAGGATGAGGATCTTCTTAATATTAAAAATCTTGTTGAAGAAAGTAAAAAGGAATTTTATCGTAAGTTTATGAAAAACCGTGATCCTTTTCCATACACCATTCAGGAGATGGCTGATTTTTCGTTAATAGATTGGAAGAAGGGGAATCATACATACGATTTAAGGATTTATTTAGCTCAAAGAGAAGGCAAAGTTATCCCTATTGGAGGATTAGCAAGAATTGCACGTGAAGCATTTATTAATAAAAAAATACTAAATAAGCAAGAATTTGTAGTTAATTTATCTGGTTATAATGGCCAGATTGAAGTTGAACGTGGGATAGGGTTTTCAGAAAAAAATTGCAAGTTATTAAATTTAACAAAAGAAGAGTTTATAAATATGTTTTGCATAGGTTGTGTTTTGTTTACAAGTATCGTTAAAAATTATAAGAAAATCGTCAATTTCTCAGATTGGCAAAAAATAATTGATTGAAATGAACATTGAAACGTTAAAAGCATTATTAGACATTTCTAATCGAAAGGAACTATATAAAAAAATTCTAAATGAGTTAGAACAGGTTAAGAATTTAAACTATACTAGTTATATGATATATGAGTGCTCTGAAAGCATTATACCTGTCATAAAAATCGCTAAGAACACTAATTTTGATGAAATTAACCATGTAAAGATCTTTATTGGTGCTCAACATAATGAATACAATGGTTTATTTAGTATTTTGAAATTTTTTAAATTAATACGAGAAGAACAAATCAAAATTACTGAAGTTTTGAGATCTAATCAGATCTTATTTTTTCTACCATTATTAAATTCTTATGGGTTCATAAACCCTAATAAACATAATAAATCAGGTTATTATTTGGAAAATGGTACAAATCTTAATAGATTTTGGTGTAGAGCATTCGCCCCGGAATATAAAAATGGAACTATAGATTTAAAGGATCTTTCACAACCCAAGCAAGTTATTATTGTAAAACAATTATTGCAAAAATATTGGGATAAAAAAGATATTAATCTATATATACTTGATTTTCATGAGACTTCATTACTAGAACGATTTCCAATTGAATTAAGTATAAATTTAAATCCTTTTTATAAGTTTGATCATTGGCTTAAAGAAGGGATAGTGTTAAATATTATAAAATTATACGGGATCCCTTATTACCGAAAACCCTTATTTTTCAAATGTAATTCCTCTGCTGATCATACACATTTAAATTTAACTCAAAAACAATTTGAGAGTTTTCTAGAAAAATTCCATGATTATATGTCAAAAAACCAGGGAAAGGGTAAATTACCCTTTTATTTTTGCTATAGTGACAAGAGTAAAGATTATTGTTTGAAATTAGCAAAGATGGTGTATAATATTTTAAAAGATGAATTATGGGAAACTTACTTCCCTGCGTTTAATCATAGTTTCATCAATCATGGATGTTTTGTAAATATGAGTAATGTGACTTCTCGCTCAAATGTTTATTCTATGGAATTAGAATCTCAGAAACATTTTTTTAATATTTTTGAAGAAATCAATAAATCAAAATCAGATCCTAAATATTTCGAAAATAAACTCCATCTTATTGATGTTAGCATAGATTTAGCACTTGAAGCTATAAAAGTAATGATTAATTTAATTTGAAGATCCACTTTTATGATTTTAAAAAATAGAGAGTACTTCCAACTAATATACATTCGTTTTTTTTCTGTGAATGTCCCCCTTTCTTTAATATGAGTATATTTCTCTCAGGAGATTCTAAGATCATTTTATTTTCTTTCAAATTTTTGTATTTTATAACTCTATCGTTTTTACAGTGTATTAACATAACCCTATTAGAGAAATGTTTCCACTCTTCTAATGTTAATTCTTTTTTTACTTTTTTCATCAAGAGATATGGGGATAACTGGTAGTTTTCTTCGGGATTGGGGAATATTTTCACTCCTTTAATTAAATAACTCAACAGAACAATAGGATTATATTTTGGGATATTTTGTTTGTATTGAGACATTGAAGAAATCGCGATAATTTTTTCAATTTCTCTATTTGCAAATCCTCCAGATAAAACCGTAATAGCACCTATACTAAAACCAATACAAGAGATTTTCATATTTGAAAATTCTTCTTGATTTTTAACCCACTCAATGATTATTTTAAAATCCTTAATTCTATCTAAAAAATCACTTCTTTTTCCTGCTTTTTTAGATTTTCCTGTCCCTCTAGCATCATAAGCTAAAACAACATAACCTTGGTAGGCAAGTGGATAATAGAAATACTCAAGTGTTTCTTTCGTGTCAGAAAACCCATGACAGAGTATAATTAAAGTATTTTTTAATTGAATTTTTGCTTGATTCTGATTCTTTACCAGATTTGCGGATATAAGTCCATTAGAAACATGTATTTTTATGTTAGATACTTCTAAATCTTTATAAAAAAGTTTTGGCCAACGATCAAACCAGAGATCACGAAACGAAAAATAAATCTCAAAGGGAGTATACACTATTAAAAAAGTAGTAATTGATAAGATGAAACATCTTGAAAAAGCAGCTGTATAACATGGATTTCCTAACCATATATTTACTTCCCAGATATACCAACTAAATAAAACATCAATAATTATTAATATAATGCGTTTATGTATATTTGAAAGCAAAATATTCCACTAAAAAATATAATCAAGAATGAATTTAGCGTTAATATAATAAAAAAATAATATATTATTGTTATGGCTTTTTTGGTTTTGGGCACCCATAATCATGAGCAATTTTACAATCCGGTTTGCTCTTCAAACCTGGGCAAGGTTTACATTTTACATCTCGTAACATCTTGACCATATCATCAACTTCCATACCAAGTTCTTCTTCCTCAGTCTCCTCCGCAATCATTTCATCATCATCAGGGATTTCATAAACGACATCTTCTTCTAAATCATCTTTCCAATCAGTTAGATCTAGTATTTCGTCTCCATCTTCATCTACTTTTCCACTTGGAAGTTCTAAATCTTCATCTTCATTTGGAGCACTCTTTTTTTTAGCCATAGTTCTTATCACAATTTTAATTGATTTTTTCTATTTAATATTTTAAATATATAATCTTTGTTAAAATTTAATTTTAATTCGATTGTGCCCAAAGATTGACGATTTTAAAATTAGCTTTCAACTGAAATTGTTTTTCATTAGGCTGTCTATTTGATTTATTAAACCTGTATTGTTGTATAATCGGATATACAGTTTTTTTATTTTTATCAAAATAGAATCTAATTCATTTAATGAAAAGATTTTATAATTAATAATATCGAATCGGGGAATTAAAAATTTCTGTGGAACTTTTTGCAGTTCTATTTTTAAATCGAATAAATCTCTTATTAAATAATAATCTATATTAGACTTTAAATAAAAATCGTCTAAAAATAATAAGTTCACCAAAGAATTGCTCAAATCTTTAAAAAAATTAAGATAAGTCAATATTTCATTATAGTATTTGTGACGAAATCTCTCGAGTTCAGGATTTCTTATAATTTCAGGATCTTTTGAGTCAAGATCATAATTTAATTGTGAAAGTAGTTGTAGAATTTTTCCCAAATGTGATAAAAACATGGGAAATTTTCTTGGCATTGGTAATCTTTTAATAAAACTACCATTAAATCTTAAATACCCTCCAGCCATATGTAATGTACTAAATAATGTTTTAAATACCAAATCCAATAAGTTCGAATTTAAAATTGTTAAAAGACTGAAAAATTGATCAGTTTTAAATGACGCAATTTTTATGAAATAAAGACCTGTTATGTTTGAAAATACCCCTGGATCATAACAACACGTTAAATCTTTTGCGATTTCCCTGAAAATTAATTTTTCGCTATTAAGTGCGCTCCAAATATGCTTGAAATTAGAATTATAATTAAAATATGAAATTCTAATATCTTTACCTACAATTTTTATTCGTTTATTAAATTTAACGTAGTATTTTTCTATATTACCTGTTCCAATTAATAACAAATCATTATTAGATTGGCGTTCATCACTGATATTATCAAAATGTTTGCTATACTTTAGAAAACCAAAAGGCCTATATATAATTTTTAAATCTTCAAAGGTTTCAGCAAATGTTTTATAATTTGAATATAAAAATGAGATTAATTCAATATTTCCTGAGATTGGTATTACTTTAGAAGGAAACGTTTTGATTAAATTTTGAAGGAACTTTATAGTCTTAATTGGATTAGCTTCATTTAAATCACTCAATTTATTGTAATTTTTAATAATGATTTCTTGATCCTCGCTTTGTTTAGCTTTTTTTAAAGATATAACTACAGGATATGTAGCTGCGTTTTGAAATACTGGTAGAGACGATATATTTATGATTTCTTTAATTTCTGATTCGTTTAATAATAAACCCCTTATTTTAACACCATAATCAGCAGATAAGAATTTATTAGGTAAAATGAATGAGAGATATCCATCATCTTCTAATAATTCTAAAGATCTTTCAATAAAAAGTATTGAAAGATCAAATAAACGATAAGCCGTTTTGTATCTCTTTGTTAATCTTTTCTTAAATTCTCTATCATTTATTTTTTTATTTTCCACATACGGGGGATTACCAATTATTATATTAAATTTATTAGAGTTAAATTCTAAAAGGAAATCTACGTTGAAAATGTTAAAATCTAAATCTAATTCCTCAATGATTTGGTCAATATTCTTTAGGTTTAAACTCTCTAAGTTATGATTCTGAAAAATGATGTGGTTTTGATTAGAAGAAAGTAACCATTTAATAAGCCTTAGTTTTGAGATAATAATAGCAGAGTGTTCAATTTCGATCCCATAAAGATTTTTTTCAATTATTGTTTTTTTAATATCAAAATCAGAGAAATTTGGTTCAAAAATTCTATATACACGATAAAGTTTTTCAGCCAAATTTATCAAAAATCTCCCAGAGCCACAAGAAGGATCTAATATTCTTATGTTTTTGATTATTTTATTTAAATTCTCTTTAGTTTTTTGATTTTTAATAATTGAAAGAAATTCTTTTTCTAAATTTGATTTGCCTTTAATATTATTATCAGAAGATAAAAATTTTCCAAAATAAATTCTAAAAATGTTAGATACAATGTAATCTACAACTTGGTTTGGAGTATAGATTGTTCCAAGATTCCGTTTCTTATTTTTTTCAAGAAATTTTTCATTTTCAAAACTTTCAATGCGTTTCCCAATATATATTGATAACTTTTGAAGTATTGATTCTTCCATTGAAATTTATCTTTATATTTTAAATTCCTTTATTTATAAAAATAAAAGAAACTATAATAAAAATAATAGAGTTATTAAAAAGATAATTAAAGGAAAACAAGTAGTCCAATTTTGAATTTAATTGAAAAATCAGTTTTATATGATATAATAAACCAATCACAGAAAATCTCTGCTCTAAAATTTAATATTATTTCAAATATTTTAAAGACAGTTAAAAATATTTTAGAAGACGAAAATTTAATCTTAGAGTTAAATTTTAAAGAAAATGTTGAAGAAGTTTATGTAATAGGAGATATACATGGAGATTTGGAGTCCTTAACTAGATTAATTGAAATTATTAATCACAATAACCCGAAAATCGTCATTTTTTTAGGAGATATTGTTGATCGTGGACCAAAACAATTTGAGTGTTTATTGATTGTATTAGTATTAAAGATTCTTTACCCTTCAAAATATTATTTTTTAAGAGGAAATCATGAATCTTTAGAAATAAATGAATATTATGGTTTCTATCAAGATTTTGTTTCAAGATTTAATGATCCTAGTAAATTCAATGAAATTTTAAGCATTTATAATGTATTACCGATATGTGCATTAATTAATAGAGAAATTTTATGTTTACACGGAGGGATTCCAGATGATAATGATATTTTAAAGAACCTACAAGGTCAAAAATGCAAGAATTTTAGAGAAGTATTCAATTCAAATGGAGAGGGGATTTATCAAATTATGTGGAATGACCCTAAATCTGAATTAGAAGGGTTTTCCGACAGTTTTAGAGGCCCCGGAATTAAGTTTTTCGGAAATGATGTTTTTGAGAATTTTATGAAATATAATGATCTTAAATACATAATTAGAGCACATGAACACTTTCCCGAAGGATATCGATGGTTTTTCAATAAAAAATTGTTATCTATATTTTCATCAGCTAATTATCGAGGATCAAATCCAGCATCTTATGCAATACTTAGAAAAAATGAAGTCATTCCAAAATTATTGGATTAATAAAACTAATCCTACATTATTATCTATGTAAGCTGAGAAGCATCCGGTTTTATGAATAGGAGATTGTTACCCCGAATGAATATCTCATTGTATTTAGCTACAGGTAAATTGTCAATCATCTCTGTAGCGTTTTCTAATATCATGTTCATGTAAGCATCGATTTCCTTTAATAACCCTCTATATTCGGTTCCATCTTTTAATCTGAGTAAAATTACTGAACCTTGGCTATTTTGCAAAATTTGTAAAGGGTTTTTCGATCTCTGTTGATTATTATCTCGACTTGACATTTTTAATTCTTATATCAAAAAATTATTATTATATTTATAGAAAAGATAATTTAAAGATAGCATTTTTTAAATTAAAACCTTACGACCTAAAAAAAACAAGCTAAAATTTGTTTGGTTATCACCTTGGAAGAGCACTCTACAAGTCATAATAAGAAAGAGAAAATTATCAGGGACTATAATAAGACGGCACATTTTTACGATAAGAGATATCGTCGAATACAGGGAGAGAAATATGAAATTGTACTAAATAATTACAGAGTAAATGGAAGTCATATTTTAGATTTGGGTTGTGGTACAGGATTATTTTTTGAATATATTATAAAAGTCTTATTGCATAAAGAAGAAATCAAATTTAATTATGTAGGAGTAGACATCTCTTGGAATATGCTATTAGAATTCAAATCAAAAATTATTAACACTAATTATAGGAATTATAATCCAAATTTAATTTTGGGTGATATTGATTGTTTACCTTTTAGAGAGAATATATTTGTATCAGTTTTTGCCCTTACTTCCTTTCAAAATTTACCTCATACTAAAGGTGCAATTAAAGAATCATTTAGAGTTAGTAAAAATAACGGTATGTTTAAATTATCAATATTGAAGAAAAAATTAGATTTAGATTCACTATTGAAGATATTTAATACTAAGATTAGTGATCTAATTATAACAAAAAATGATAATTTAGAAGATGTTGTGATTCAAGGGATCGTATTAAAAGAATAAGAATTTTTTATATCCTAATTATAAAACGATTCAAGAATGTCTTGTATGCTACTTTCAATTTTATATTTTTTTTGGAAATAATTACATATATTCTCAATATCCCTTTCTAAAAGCGATTTAGCATTAGGATGATCAGTTGGGACCCATTGTAACCAATCAATTAATAAAATATTTCCTTTTTCATCAATAACAATATTAAATTCACCTAAATCGCCATGTATCATGTTTGCTTTTTTATATATAATTTTATATTGTTTTATAATTTTATTAAATATTTTTAGAGGTTTTTCTATATCTTTATAATAAACTAATTCTTTTCCTCTCAAATAGGACATTATAATTATATGTCTATTATATCCTATTGGTTTTGGAGTATTTAATCTTTGTATATAAATCTTTTCAAGAGCTTCATATTCTTTTTTTGCAGCAAGTCTATTCACATAAAGCCAAGACAGGTGACTTCTTTCTCCAATAATATCTCTCAGTTGTTTTATACTTTTAAAGCTTGTTCTCCCCATCCGATAAAATTTCGCGGCAAAAATATTTTTATCATCATCCATACAGCTATATACATCTGATTCTTTGCCTTTACCAATAAAAGGCCCCAATTGGCTAATTATATTTTTTTCAACTAAAGTATGCAACGCAAGTAAATCATATGCCTTAGAATTAAGTGTGTAGGCAATTTTGTGTTTGGAAGCGTCTCTAATAATCAAATCAAGTTTATGAACTTTCTTTAAACGGAAAAGTGTCTCATCCATCTTATAACGAGAATAGAACTTGATATTATTTACAGTAACATACTCTGATCTTTTCATCCCAATCTCAATTGCCATAAGTATTCTAAGATCTTCCTTTTCGAGTTTAGTAAGAAGGTTTGCTACTTGCACACTTATATCAGCTAAAAAATGAATTTTCGATATGTCTTGAAAAAAGATAATAATTTATATATATTTGGTATTTCAAAAATCAGTAAAGCTACTAAACTCAACAGCAAAAAGATGAAAATATCTTTCGGTAATATAAGATAAGTAGTTGGTGTTGAGCCTTCTTGAAATAAAAATAAAAAAATCCCTTGATTTAAGTAAATAACTAATCCTATTGAAATTATTATACTGTTTATAGAAAATATTATAACTTGGTTTTCATGTTCAATTATTCCAATCAAAATGTTGATGGAGAAAAATAAAAGGGTAATTAATGTGATTGCTTTTGAATAATTGATCCAGCTTGCATAACTTATGTTATTGACTTGATAATATCCTAAAAATCTTGACCAAAAAAAAGAGGTACCTAAATTTAAAAATGAGAGGAGCGGTAAAATTACTGTAATTATAATGGAAATGCTGTAAACCCGTATAGTGGTAAATCTGCTAAATTTTAAATTTTTCTTTTGTCCTAATTTCATTGATTCTAATAATGAATCAAGCTTGTTTTGAATATGATTCGGAAAATTCTTCTTTGCCATAACTAACTGGATATTCAAATCTGGATAGTTAGAAATTAATTGTTTAATTTGTCTATATCCTTTTCTAAATTTTCCTTTTTTGCTTTTTGGACCATTCCAAAGATATAAATTTTCGTTTTTCTCATCTAAAATTGCACAGATGTCTTGAGATAGTAGACGATGCTCTTCCTCGATCCAATGAGATTTAGAATCATCAAATATGAATATTCTTAGCATCTAATATCAACTTAACTTAACTAAAATAAGCTTTTATTTTTTTCTATAATTATTGGATAAATAAATTAAAACTAAAAAAAAAAGTACATTAATTTTAACCGATTCTTTAGTAAGTAAAAATTTACTGATTTTCTAGTCTAAATTTTATATCTTTCCACGTATTTTCAATATACACTTCATAAATCTTAATTGTTGCTTCATCAATGGATTTAAATCTTTTTTGAATATTCAAGTACTCGGTTATTGGCTTTCTTTTAGAGGAATCCAAATATCTTTTGCTAGGTTTTGACAGTTCAAATTTACCCTCAATAACCTCATAAAGAGGCCAAAATCCTGTTTCATTTGCCAATCTACCAATTATAATTGTATCTTTTGGCTCATATCCCCATCCCGGGGGACAAGGTGATAATATATGGAAGTATTTTGTTCCAACTATCGTTTTTGCTCTTTTAAATTTTTCAAATAAGTCAAGAGGGTAAGCAGCATTAGCAGTAACAACATATGGAATGTCATGTGCCTCTAATATCTTAGGCATATTCTTCTTATTAACTTTCTTTCCCTCTGGAGTAGTTGTTGTCCGAACACCAAGTGGAGTTGAACCGCTTCTCTGAACTCCTGTATTCATGTATGCTTCATTATCATAGCAAGCATAGATAAAATTAGTTCCTCTTTCTGCAGCACCACTTAAAGCTTGTATTCCAATATCGGTTGTTCCACCATCTCCTGCAAAAGCAAGTACAGTAATTTCATCTGCTAGACCCTTATCCTCTAATGACGCTAGGATTCCAGATGCTGAAGCTCCAGTAGTAGCGAAAGGTGTATGATAAACTGATATTTTTGTTGAACAAAATCCTTGCATACCATGCAACACTGTTAAACAAGATGCTGGCACGGTAATTATGGTTTTTGCTCCTAACGCCTTAAGAGCCATCCTATAGATCAACGCCATTCCACATCCAGCACATGCACGAGTGCCTGGATAAATAAATTCTTCTTCAGGAATATCCATTACGTTTACCATTTTTCTTCACTCACTCTTAAAGTAAGTTGATTCATCATAATCTTTCAATTCCTCTAATCTTAACCCTAAAAAATCGGTTTTATTTGTAGATATTCCTTTTTTAAACTCATCTAAAGCTTTATGAACACCCGTAATTATATGTTCTGTTTTTACATCTCTGCCACCTAATCCAACAATAAACCCCTTGATGTTTGGTGTATCTTTTAATCCATAAAGTGCAGCTTTTAATTCATAAGAAAGGACACCCTCGTATCCATATCCGATATCTCTGTCAAAAACTATAACATTTTCTTTGTCTTTGAAGAATTCCTTCATTTCTTCATATGGATAAGGTCTAAATAATTTAAGGCTTAATATTCCTATTTTTAAACCTTCTTCTCTTAATTTTTTAATTGCGACTCTAGCTTGTGATGCAACTGAACCCATAGCAAAAATAATGGTATCAGCATCCTCAGTTTGAATTTTCTTATATATACCATTCCCATAAGATCTCCCAAATTTTGTGGCAAACTCATCATGAACCGCTTTAATAATATCAATTGAATTTTCTAAGGATCTTTGAAGAGAATATCTATATTCATAATAACCAGGAGCAGTTCCTTCACTTCGTTTAATGATATGAGGTGTTGTTACTGGATCAACACCTTTAACTTGTGAAATATCAGATAAATTAATGTGATGAGTTATTGGAGGTAAAAATTGGTCAATAGCATCTTGGTTTTCTAATTTGACTGGCATCATTGTATGACTTAGTATATATCCATCATAAGCTACTATTGCAGGTAGGAAAACTCTCGAATCTTCTGCAATCTTAAATGCTTGAAGATTAGTATCATATATTTCCTGGTTATTTTCACACATAAACTGTATCCAGCCAACATCTCTTATTGTAATGAAATCGGAATGATCTGTCCAAACTGACCAAGGTGCTCCAAGTGATCTTGTTGCGAGATTAATGATAATAGGTAATCTATTTCCTGCTGCCCAAGGTAAAAGTTCATACATTAATTCTAAACCATGAGCAGATGTTGCAGTGCCAACTCTTGATCCAGTTGCAGAAGCAGCACAACATACCGCTAAAGCCGAATGTTCAGATTCAACTTTAACAAATCTAGCTTTTAATTTTCCTTCTGAAATAAATTCAGCAATTTTTTCTACTACAGGACTTTGAGGTGTTATTGGATAAGCTGAAATTACGCCTACTTTTGCCTGCCTAAAAGCATGGGCAGCTGCATGATTTCCAGTTAAAATCTTTATGTTTTCATCAATATTTGTTTTTTTTGATTCAATTACCGTCAATCAACCTTCACCTCCTCCATTGTTATGGCTTTGACTGGACATTCTTCCATACAAATTCCACATCCTTTACAATACACTAAATTGATCTCAGGAGGAATGGTTCTCGTCACTACAGCTTCAGGGCAATAGAGCCAGCAATTAAAGCAACTAGGTTTTCCAGATTTAACTGGAATACATTTGTTTAAATCAATAATGGGTTTTTTTGAACTCCATGTTCCAGTTTTACCTGCTTCGCCAATTACAGGTTTTTGAACTGAACCTAATATTTTTTGATAATTTTTTTTTGAGTCAGTCATCTATACATCAAAAATAGTAATAAATCAGATTCTGTAAGGAATCAAACGTAGATAAGTTTTTAATTCTTATCATTTATAAAAATAAAAGAATAAGGCAAGTTTTACTTAGTTTGGTAAGAATCGCATTATTATTATCAAGATAATTAACGAGTTTTAATCCTAAAATAATACTTGCTTTTTAAATAAAAATTAAATACTTAATATTTCATTAAACCTATAGTAAAAAGTTACAAAGTTTGAGAAGTTTAGTGTATCTTCAGAAACTATATTTTTTTTTATAACAATTAAAAAATTAGTAGGTTAAGGAAAAAATTGGATTTTTCTAAAGATAAATTCTTACAAATAATTGAAAACATTAATGAGGGTTATTTCGAAGTTGATTTAAAAGGAGTATTTACTTTTTTTAATGAATCCTTACGTAAACTCACCGGGTATTCTAGAGATGAATTATTAGGATTATCATATAAGCATATTGCCGATGAAAAAAATAGCAAGAAAGTGTTTGAGGGTTTTAATTCTGTTTATAAAACTGGTGAACCATTAACAGACTTTGAATATCAGTTTAAGAATAAAGTGGGGGAGAAGGTTATTGGAGAAACCTCCATATATTTAAAATGCGATTCGAAAGGGAATAAAATTGGATTTTATGGATTATTTCGTGATGTTACCAAGAAAAAAGAAGAGCAAGAACGATTTAAAAAAGAAGCAGAGCAATTAATTAATTTAAGGACAATGGAGTTAAAGGAATCAGAAGAGAGGTTCCATGAACTATTCAACAAGGCTCCTTATCCTATAGGGTTATTTGATTTGGAAGGCAATTTAATAGATTGCAATAGTGCTTCAAGTATTTTATTATCAACTCACACCTTAAAAGATTATATTGGAAAAAATTATAAAGAATTCTGGTCTTATCATGAGAAGGAAAAAACTCTAATTGTTTTGTTTAACAACATATTTACCGAAATTATTAGAACTGGAAAAACTATAAATTTTGAATTTCCAATCCATCGAACTATAGGTAGTATAATATGGTGTTCTGCTACAGCATCAAAGATAAGAATAGGAAAGAATCATTTCATTCAAGTTATATTAATGGATATTTCAGCACAAAAAGAAACGCAACAGAAATTAAAAGAATCTGAAAAAAAGTATAGGAATTTAGTGGAAAATGCTCAAGAAGGTGTGTGGGCAGTAGATGAAAATGATACTACAATCTTTGTTAATCCAAAATTATGTGAAATGCTGGGATATCCTAAAGATGAGATAATGGGAAAAAGTTTACATTTATTTTTAGAAGCCCCGATGATAGAATTGATCAAGAGTTATCGAGATCGTAGAGAAATTGGCTTAAAAGATTCTTATGAACTTGAATTTAAAAAAAAAAATGGAACTTTATTAAGTACCAGTATTAATGCTGCTCCAATTTTGAATGAAATTGGAGAGTTTAAGGGTTCATTTGCATATATTAATGATATTTCCAATAGAAAAATCGCTGAGCAAAAATTAAAAGAATCTGAAGAAAAATATCGTATTATCTCAGAAAATGCCAATGATTTAATCACGATATCAGATACTAAGATGAAATTAGAATATATAAATGAGAAAGTTCATAAAAGAGTAATGGGATATACAGAAGATGATCTTATAGGAATAAATGGGTTAGATTTGATTCATCCAGATGATCAAGAAACTGTTTTACAAGAATTTCTAAAATCTTTCAAAAATGGAAGTGGATTTGTTGAAGCAAGAATAAAGCATAAAGACGGGTATTATGTTTGGACAGAAACTAGTGGATCAGCAATTAAAGACAAAAATGGAGAGTTAAAAATTCTTCTAATTACACGAATAACTGATGAGCGAAAAAAAACCGAACAAAAGTTGAAGGAATCAGAGGAAAAATATCGGAATATGATAAATCATTTAGATTTAGGATTTTATCAACTAACCTGGGACGGATTGTTAGTAAACAATAATCCCAGATTTTGTGAGATAATGGGATATGATCCATCTGAAAATTTAATAAATAAAGACATCCATGAATTTTGGCAAAAACCAGAGGAACGTGGAGTTTATCTAACCGAATTAAAAAAAAAAGGTTTTGTTAAGAATTACTTAGTCAATGCTATAAAGAAAAACGGTGAAAAAATAGTAGTACAAATAAATTCTCATATAATAAGAAAGAATAAAGACACTGCGGTTCTAATTCAGGGAGTAATATCAGATATTACAGAGAAATATGAATTGGAAAAGATGTTAAAGGAATCGGAAGAAAGATATCGAAATTTAATTGAATCTGTTCCTTTTTCAATAGCACTAATTGA
>JAEOTV010000099.1 GCA_016839635.1 Promethearchaeota archaeon
ATAGTTTGAATATTCTGGATCTGAGCGCTCCAACCAATGGAATTCAATAATTCCATAGCTCTTTCATAATTCAGTATAGCATTATCAAATTTCCTATCCTTTTCAAACATTTTTGCCGCATCAATATACTCAAACGCTTGATTTTGAATATTCTCTTCATGTTTTCTCTTTACTCTAAATTGCTCTATAACTTCTGCTTTTTCCATACTACTTTTTTGTCCAAACATTCCAACAACTTGAGGTTTTTCTTCTTGAAGTATTTGTGTAGTTGGTTTTTGTAATTCTTGTATTTGTTGTTGAGGTTGTTGAATGGTTTCTCTTTTCTCTAAATCTCGAGAAAGTTTGTTAATCTTTGTTTTTATATCGAATAATTGAGATTCGGACCAACCAGCTTGAACTAATAATTGAATAGCAGATAAATATTGTTGAATCGCATCTTCAAAGAAACCATCAAATTCTAATTTCTTAGCTCCCTCTAATAAATTAAAGGCCCGATCTTGTAATTGTTCAATTTGAGCTTTAGTTTGAATCTGTTGATAGAGTGTTTCTTTCTTTAGAAATTCTTTCAATTCACCTATCCTATCATAAATTTCTTGAATTCTATGCATTAAAAATCCGCTCTGTTTGAGAAGATCGGCTGCTTTTTGATAATTTGAAATTGCATTTTCAATATCTTTTTCTACTTCAAGTTTTTGGGCAAGATCTAAATAGTTTAAAGCTTCTTGTGCTAGTTCTTCTGGATTTTGCGAAACCAATTCATCTACACCTTTTTAATTCTATTCTTATTCTTATTTTAATTTAACCACACTAAGTAATTAAACTTTTTATATGGTGATAATTATTTTAACTAATTTATTAAACACGATAAATATTTTTGAATTTTCACGAATTTTAAATTCAAATTAACAAAAATAACATTAATCATTAATGATGTGAAGATATGGAGATAAAAAATAGTAATATTATTATTGATTTTGAACCTATATCCCGAAGAGTGTATTTTTCAAGTGATCTCTCTCTTTATGAAATTCTTTCTGAATTAGAAGTGCCAATAAGATCAATTTGTGGAGGTTTAGGTACCTGTGGAAAATGTAAACTCCTAGTTCAAAAAGGAAATGAATTTTTAACTACCCCAAGTAATAACGAGAAAAAAATTTTAAACATTGATGAACTTACCAATGGATGGCGTCTTGCTTGCCAAACAAAATTAGACAAGAAGAACATTAAACATTTAGAAACCCTTCAATCCCCTCAATTTAGAGTTTTTTTACCAAGTGATACATTACTAGAAGATTTTAAAATACTTACAACAGGAATAAGTAAAGGGACAAAAATACAACCAACTATTCAAAAAGTTTATACTGAAGTGAAAATCCCCTCATTAGAGGAACCTGATGCGGATTTTGAAAGAATTTTAGCAGCAATAAAATCTAAACTTCCAAATTTAAAGAAAAATGATAGTATCAATATAGATTTTGATGTTTTGAAAGATATCCCTAATATTTTAAGAGAAAATGAACATAAAATTACATTAATATTAAGGAATAATACCAATATTATTGCTTGTGAACCAGATAATACTGTTCAAGAGAACTTTGGAATTGCATTTGATATTGGGACAACTACAATCGTATGTTATTTAATAAATTTAAATGATGGTAAAATATACGCAGTTGACTCAAAATTAAATAGTCAAACTGCCTATGGAGAAGATGTTATAACGCGACTAACGCTTATAAAGGAGAATAATGAAAACCTTCAAAAATTAAATTCAATTGTAATTAACGATTTAAACGATTTAATCTCAAATACATGCAGTATAGCAAAAATCGATTCTTCTCAGATTTATGAAGCTACTGTAGTAGGAAATTCTGTTATGCACCATATCTTTTTAGGACTCAATCCTGTCAATATTGGTATGAGCCCATTTATCCCTGTTATTCAGAAAAATCTGAATGTAAAAGCAAAGAAATTAAATCTAAATATCTCTAAAAATGGTAATGTATATATAGCACCCATAATTGCTGGGTTTGTTGGCGCAGATACCATCGGTGTAATACTCTCTTCACAAATTTATAAAGAAAAATCACTTACTTTAGCAATTGATATTGGTACTAATGGTGAAATCATCATTGGTAATAGAAAGATTCTATATGTAGGATCTTGTGCCGCAGGATCTGCTTTGGAAGGTGCTCATATAAGTAATGGGATGAGAGCCGCTGCAGGTGCTATTGATACAATTAGAATTGACTCTAAAGATTTGGAGGTATCTTATACAACAATTAAAAATAAAAAACCATTAGGTATATGTGGTTCAGGTTTAGTTGATGTTATAGCAGAGATGCTAAAATCTAAAATTATTACTAGAAGTGGAAATTTTAATCGAGAATATATTAATCATGAAAGATTCATCAAAAATAATAAGAATATAGAATTCATTGTTGCTAAAAAAGAAGAAACTTCAATAAATAAGGAAATTACAGTTAATCAAAACGATATTAGACAAATTCAGATGGCAAAGGCAGCCTTTTATTCTGGAACACGAATTATTATGAAGTATTTGAAAGATAATCAAATGATTAAACAAATTTTCCTAGCAGGTGCTTTTGGAAATTATATAAATGCCCAAAATGCAAAATTTATAGGTATGATTCCAGATATTGCTGATGATGAGATTTTTCAAGTCGGAAATGCCGCAGGAATTGGAGCACAGCATTGTTTATTAAATCAAGATTTAAGAACTAAAGCGCAAGAGCTCTTAAAGAAAATTAAATATATTGAAATTGCAATAGAAAAAAATTTTCAAAAAGAATATGCCGAAGCAATGTATTTCCCTCATTTAAAACTCGATCATTTTCCAAGTTTGAGAGAATACAAAGAAATGCCAAAAAGATAAATCTTTATTATCAAAATGAGTTTATTTATTTTTTAATATTAATATTCAATTTAATATGAATAGAAATGAATAAAAACCAATTCGAGTTTATGTAAAAATATTTAAATTTATAATTTATTTTATCTTTAATTTAGTTATCTTTAATTTATATTCATAATATAAAAATTAAA
>JAEOTV010000100.1 GCA_016839635.1 Promethearchaeota archaeon
AAAAGAAGGCGAGCTTGTAGAAATCACAGGAGAAAAAAAAGTTAAGATAATGATTAGCTGGGAGGGGCTTCAAGAAGTTATTAGAAATGAAGCAAAATCGTTGAAGCATGCGATTGCATTAGCCAGGCATTTTGGCAAAACGCATCGTCATGCTTATTATGTATGGAAAAATATTTTGAGGAGGTAAAATGCAAATACTTGATAATGGTAAAATAGCAATTAGAATAATTCCTAAAAATAGAATATTGTTAAAATATTTGCAAAATAATAATTTGACAATAAAGCAATTTGGAGAAATATGTAAAATAAATTATGTTTTGCTTGTCAATATCATAAATTGTAATGTATCATATTTAAGAGAGGATTTACAACCGAGAAAATATATAAAAAGAATATCTGATATTACTGGTTATCATTATTTAGAGCTATTACCTCCAAAAGAATTTAACAAATTAAAAGAAATAGAAAATAAATGGATAGAACCAGGTATTAAACAAAAATTATTAACAGAAAATGATATTTTAAAAAAAATAGATGCAGAGAAAATATTAAATGAAATATTTAAACTCTTTGCTCCAAGAGAACGTGAAATATTAATAGATCGTTTTATTAATCAAAAATCATTATCCGAAATTACAAATAAATATAATGTTACCAAAGCACGTATTTATCAAATTGAAATGAAGGCTTTAAAAAAAATACATCACAATAACAATCCACGAATCGATAAAAAATTAAAAGAATTAAAAAATATATGGATAAATTATGATTGAAAATATTTTAAGGAGGTGACGGTGATTTTACATATTTTATTACATATTGTTGAAACAGCAGTGTGGATCTTAGTTTTATATTTGCACGTAAAATGGTATAGACCAAAAGGAAAATCTTAAAAAAAATGACAGCTAAAAATATTTTAAGGAGGTAAAGGATAATGACAACTAAAGACATGGAGAATAGATTGACAGAAAAATATCCCTTTATATTTCGCAACAATAGAGGTGGAATAAAAACTAAAAAAGGTTACATAACTTACGGAATACCACAACCGCCACATGGCCGTAAAGAGCGAGACGACGAGCCAAAAGGGTCTGATTATATAGGGTTCATTAAAATAAGAGGATTTCCTATTTTTGCAGCAGTAGAAATAAAAACGTTAAAAGATAAATTACTTCCAGGTCAAATCAAATGGTTAAAGTTTGTGCATGAACATAATGGAATTGCCGAGCTATGGAAGGAGACAAAAGACGGTTTAATAATTTTGAGAGGAGCTTTAATATGGGAAACAAACAAGAAAAAAAATTAAGAAAATTATATTCAAAATCCATGTCAGCAAAAGCGTGGTATGATGTTAAAATTATTTATGCTAAATATAAAAAAATGTTAAGAAAAGAAAGAGTAAAAACTATTTTGTTATGTATATCGGTAACGATAAATATTTGTTTATTTTTATTTATAATTATTTAGGAGGTTTTAACTGCTTATGAAAATCCAACAAAATCAAAATAAATCGGTTAAAATCACTTGCTTTTTAACCCTAAATGTAGTATATTTAAGGAGTAAAATATGAAAGTCATAAAGGTAACGAAAGAGTATTTTCAGACAGAGGACGAGAAGATTTATTTCTTCGAGCCTTTGGAAAAAGGAATATCCGTTGAGGATATGCAGAAGATTTTGGACTTAAACGAGAAAATAGTAAAGGGGTTGGAAGACAATTAACATAGTAAGTTTTAGTGGTGGAAAAGATTCAACAGCAATGCTGTTAATGATGATAGAAAGAGGCATACCAGTTGATAGGGTTATATTTGCAGACACCATGCTTGAGTATCCCGAAATGTATGTTTGGATTGATGAAATTGAGAAGTTAATAGATGTGCCGATTGAAAGGCTTAAACCCAAGAAAACATGGGATGAGCATTTTTATGGCAAATTTACTCGTGGGAAATATAAAGGCCGAATGAGAGGATTTCCTTTTGTAATACAGAAGTGCTGGTGGAATAGAGAGGCGAAATATCTTTTATTAGATAAGGCTCACGGAGCTGGGAATACTGTTTTCATCGGTATTGCAAAAGACGAAGAAAAAAGAACAAAAGCAAAACAGTATGATAAACCTCATGTAGATTATCGTTTCCTTTTATGCGAATGGGGTATGACCGAATCCG
>JAEOTV010000101.1 GCA_016839635.1 Promethearchaeota archaeon
AAAAGGCCTTCGATTATTTAATTTAAAATCTATCAAATAATCAATAATATCAGAAGGTAATTCTAATGCTATAATAATCATTCCAATGGAAGGGTTATTTATGAGATTCTTAAAGATTTCCATGAATTCATCAGATTTCTCAAGAACAGAACCCTGAATCCCGAGGAGTCCCAGAAGAAGAACAATCTCATCATATCCAATAACATAAATTTCTTGATCTGACATTAAAATTCTAATCCTAATTTCTTAGTTATAGAGTTAATTACATTATTTTTGCTCTTTTGAAACTGGTCTTCAATAGTTTTGATTTTTTGATTCAAATCGTTTTTAAAACTTGTGATTTCTTTCTCTATTTTTTCTGATAATTCTTTTAATGCTAAATTTACAATATTTTGCTTTTGATTAAGTGTGGATTCCATCATTTTTTCTTGATTATTTCTTAAAGCTTTAATTTCAGCAAGACTTTCTTCTTCAGCATTTTTAATTAGATCGTCATAGACTTTCTCTAGTTCATTTGCCCATTTAAAAATTTCCATTACCAATTCACCCCTTATTCTAAAAGATCAAATTTCCTATGAATAACTTTTATCACATTTGGTAATATATCAAATTGAATTTCTTTTTGTTTCCCAATTATCATTTTTATAATACCCAAAATTGTTGAATAATCAATGTTGTCTATTTTTTGTATTAGTTTATTAAAAATATAATTAATATACAATCCTTCAATCCACCAATATAGATGTTCTTTATGGACACCTATTTCTGATATGAACTTCTTAAGAATATCAATTTCTTTATATCTCTCAACTATTTTTGTAATGAAATCATTAATATCATTTATTTGCACTAAATTGCCAATTTCATTTTTACTAAAAAATAAATAATTATCTACTAAAAACTGTGATACAAGTTTCTTGTCAATGTTATTTAATAGGCTTCTATATATTATATTCAAGTTATAAACTTCAGTTATACAATCTATATATAGATTTAAAATTTTTTTTTCTGTTCTGTTAAAGGTTTTTTCCTCTTTTATCAAGTTCTGATAATATAATTGATCTAAAAAAGACTCTAATACGAAAACTTCATTATAGTTTCTGAAATAAAGTATACCCTCTCTAACGGCCTTATAATACCTAGTATTTTTCATTAATAACTGAATTTCATCTAACGTATTTGCGTCAATCAATCTATTTATAAATTCCTCATTTCCTAGCAATTTTTCAACTAAAATATTAATTACATTAGATTTTTCTTTTCGAGTCATACCTATAATTGTACCTAGAATAATTTGTTTAATATTCATTATCTCGAATTGTAAAAGATAATCTCTTAAAAATAGTCTCATATTCGATGGAGAATAATAGAGAATTTTTCCAATCAACTTTATAAAAATGTGGTATAATGCTTTCTCAATTTCTTCAATTGAATATACTTCAATTTTTATATTTGGATAATAAGGACGAATATAATCGACGAGTTCTTTAATTTCATTTATAAGTCTAACTCTTTTTAGAACATCATCATCCATTATTAATTGCTTTAAAAATTCTAATTTTATGTAAGTATAACAATACGAAGGGACGACTACACTCGTTAATGACTCACCAAAATTCTTTTTTTTAAAAAAAATGGGTGTTCTAAATGAGAGTCCATAGCAGTACAGCAACTATAAATCCATAAATAGCTAAAGCTTCACACATTGCTATACTCAAAAACTGTATCACGATTGATCCTCCTTCTCGTTCCGTTATAGAAGAAATTGCCGCAGTCCCGACTGTTTTTAAGGCCCAAGCACTTGCTAAGGTAGAAATACCCACTGCTATCGCTGCTGATATTGCTACCATCGAAGCAGTCGCAGGATTGGAAACTTTACCTTCGTCTTGGGCTGCTACAAATGTAACTAATCCGTTTATACTGAAAAGAACTATGAAAATTAAAAATATTTGCAATATAGCCAATGAAAGATAGAATTTTATGTTAGGTCTCATTTTTTTCA
>JAEOTV010000055.1 GCA_016839635.1 Promethearchaeota archaeon
CGTTAAATTTATCATGAATTTCAAATCTTGTATGTGGAGTAAGAAATGCAAGTTCTCGCATTCTTGAACTTATTGTATGCTCATTAAAAATAGGTTCATTTGGATCGAATTCAAAAATCTCTTTGTCTGGGTAAAATGTTATTTTAGTGTAAGATTCTTTTGATTTAACTTCTTTAATTTCGGGTTCTGATACTTTTTTCCCTTTAGAAAACTTTTGTGTGTAAAATTTTCCATCTCGACAAACTTCAACATTCATCCAATCGGTTAATGCATTAACAACCGATAATCCAACACCATGTAGACCACCAGAAATTTTATAACTTTTACTGTCGAATTTACCTCCAGAATGTAAATACTCCATAATCACTTCAAGAGCAGGTTTTTTATATTCTGGATGCATGTCAATTGGAATCCCTCTCCCATTATCATGAACTTGAACAGAATTGTCTTTATAAAGAGTGACTTTTATCTCATCAGCGTACCCTCCCATCGCCTCATCAACAGAGTTATCTAAAACCTCAAAAATGAGATGGTGGAGACCGTGTTTACCTTGATCTCCGATATACATTGCGGGTCTACGCCTTTGACGACTCAGCGCGAATCGCGCATTTTCTTCATTATTTATGTATTTGAGTATACGCCTTCGAGACCCTTTAAAACTTTAATATCCTCAGCATCATAAACATCTTTATCAGACATTAGAAACCATATTAATAATTTTTGTAAAGGTAAATTAATCAAATCTAAAGTGAATTTGTATGATAATTTACAAATTTACTAAGTAACTAGTGGTAATCAATACATTTAAATATATGTGGACTTTTTCACCAATTTTTCAACATTCAGAAGCGGTAGATCTAATTAATTGTAGATTGAATGAAGGATTTAGTTTATCTGATCAGCATATTCTTTAAAATTACAAATGCCTTTTATGTTTTCAGAGTTTCCCGCTCAAAATTTAATTCTAATTTTTATACAAAAAAATCGATTTTTATGTGTTTTTTCTAATTTCTTCAGCCATTCTAACAATATCTATTAATTGATTGTTCACATCATGAGTTCGAACTAGATGAGCTCCATTAAAAACAGCTATTGCTGTAGCAGAAAGAGTTCCACTTAATCTTTCTTCTGGATCGGGAATATTTAATGTTGTACCAATAAATGATTTTCTTGAAATAGCTACTAATAGTGCTTTATTTAGTTCTTTAAGTTTCTGGAGATTCCCTATTATCTTTAAGTCATGTATGTGTGTTTTTTCTTCAATCCAATGACCTATACCTGGGTCCAATATTATCTTATTTTCATCATAACCTTTCTTCTTTAGATTTTTAATAGTATTTTTAAACTCTTCAATAATTTCATTGATAGTGCATAGATCTCCAGGAACTTTTTTTGAAGCCATAATAATAATTGGAAGATCTTTTTCAATTATGAAGTCTGTTAAAGAGGGATCAGATTTTAAGCAACTCACGTCATTAATAATAATCCATTTGTTTGCTTGAGTAGCTATATTAAAAGCAACTTCAGCAACTTTACGATATTGTGTATCAACAGATATTATTATATTATCCGAGATAATTTCACAAATACTTTCTATAGCGACCTTCATTCGATTTATTTCTTCCTCAATAGTGATTTTTTCGGACCAAGGAGCAGTAGAACGCCCACCTAGATCTATAATCTGAGCTCCATTTTTTATCATTTCAGATGCAGCATCTCTGATCTTTTTCGGTTCTACATAAACAGATCCTTTATAAAATGATTCAGGACTTAAATTTATCACTCCCATTATCATAGTGGGAAAATCGTCACCTATTTCGAGAAAATCAAATAATTTTGTATATATTTTTTTCATATGTTATCTATCAAATGAAAAAAAAGTATTAAATTTATATTTACCAATGAATTTTGAGTTGATAGATTAATTTCTAATACGTTTCTGCTTTAAACCAAATATTAGGATAAGGCTCACTCCTAATAACACAGGAAAACTAGAAATGAAAACTATTGACATAAAATCATTTATATTATTAGGAAAGCCTGTATCATAGATATGAACATAATCTTGAAGTTTTGAAGTAATTTCATAACAAGCACTTCTTGCGTCATCAAATCCTTGATTTATTAATGTTATTACCCCATAGGGAACATTAACGGTATCATCATAGACACCGTATGCTTTTGCATGAAATCCATAAACATCTCCTTCAGTACCACCCCACCCACTCCAATCTACTAATCCACTTCGACCATCTATCCAGGAAGCTTGCATTTGATGCATTAGTTGTATAGTTTGTTCTTCCAAGACTCGAACTCCATTTGAAATTCCATTATGTAAATGTACTAATAGAAATCTTGCTAAATCATAGACATTAGATCGCATTGCTCCGGATGAATACCCTAAGTAGTTATAATGGGGATAAGCTCTATTCCCTGTAGAACTGGGATCCAATTCAAATTTGTAAATGTTTGGTATTGCTAATTGGGTTTCTTCAAATTTTGTAAAATTAAAACCAGTATTATGCATTTCAAGTGGATCAAGAATATGATCTTGAATATATTCCCATATTGGTTTACCTGTGACTAATTCTAAAATGTAACCTAACACATTATAACCTATATTTGAATAGTATCGAGTTGTTCCAGGTTTATAAGAAGTCCAAGCTTCTGGAATAAAAAGAGAGCCATTAGGTGTAAGATGTTCCTCTATCCAATAAGGAAAGGGCAACCATTCATATGGATTTTCTATTCCTAATCTTGAAGCACCATCTTCCGCCATCCCCCAAATATACATGTCATTATCCTTATTTAAACCCGAATAGTGAGTGAGTAGCGTTTCGATTGTAATAGGAGTGTTATTATAATTGGGATGTCTTAATGAAAAAGGTAAATAGAGATTAACATCGTCATCTAATTGGATCAATCCCTGTTCATATATCTGAAAAATCGCTGTTGCTGTGAAGGTTTTTGTAACAGAGCCAGTCATATATATTGTCCGAGGATCATTTTGAAGTCCAAATCCTTTTGCCCAAATAATGGAGTCATTTCTCACTACAGCAGTAGCAACTGAGGGGATGTAATACTGTAGCATTTTATCATGAATATAATCGTCTATTCGAGGATAAAATGGACGGACACTTTCAGTTTGAGTTGTATAAGCCATTGTAAAACAAGGGCAAATAACTACTAAAAATGAGAGGCTTATTAAAATACCTAAATTAAATTTTTTATTAATCATTTTTTATCACATTATAAAACTAAATTTATTTCACAATTTCGTAGAATTTGATCTTTTCTACAAAAAAAGCTAATCATTATAATTTATTTAAGGATTCTATAGTCCATTTTTTATATTCCTTAAAAGATGATAATTGATTTAAAATAAGTATAATTCTATAATGTGCTATGGAATTATTTTCAATTAAGCTTCCTCTCATCCAAAAACATGATCCTTTATTAGAGATTATTATTCAAGCTATCAAGGATCAAAAAAAAATCCTAATTGAAGGAGATATCATTGTTATTGCAGAAAAAGTGGTTGGTACATCTCAAGGAAGGGTTATAAAACTATCTGAAGTTGAAAATGTGTCAGAACAAGCAAAAAAGTTAGCGATTAAATATGATATGGATGAAAGATACGTAGAATTGATATTACAAGAAGCTTCTATGATTCTTGGAGGAATGCGACATGTTATATTAGCAAAAGTTAATGATTTTCTTATAGCTAACGCTGGTATTGATCAATCTAATGCGGGTATTGGAAGCGTTGTTCTCTTGCCTAACAATCTAAAGGAAGTCGTTTGGAATTATTGGAAAGAATTAAGAGCAGAGTTTAGAATCAATAAATTTGGAGTAATTCTTGCTGATTCAAGGGTTCAGCCTCTAAGAAAAGGCACTATTGGTATAGCAATAGCTACTGCGGGATTTGAACCAATTGAAGATCTTCGGGGTCAACCAGATCTTTTTAATAGACCAATGGAAATAACCATGAGAGCAGTAGCAGATGATCTTGCGAGTGCGGCTCAATTTCTATTAAGTGAAGCTGATCAACAAACTCCAGTAGTTATAATAAGGGATAGCAACGTTGAATTCACAGAAAATCCTAAATTAACTCCAGAAATGCCACCCGAAGAATGTCTCTATATGAATATTTTCTCTAAATATCTTCTTAAAAAACAAGAAGAAGACTAGATCTTAATTAAGTAAAAAAATGTCTTAATTTGAAATTGATATGAGTAATTTTATTCGATTAACAAGGAAGCATATTAAGCCAGCAGTTAAAACATTAACAATGGTATTGATACTAATGATGAAAAAAACTAGTACTCTATCAACATTATGGATTTAAAATTTTGAAAAAATATCAAATACCTGGAATTGGGGTAACAAATTGGTCAATGTTAAGAGATTAATTCAGTCAAATTTTTTAGAATTCGATAATTAACTATGATATACTAATTGTAAACTAATCAATTAATTCGAAAATGAAAGAATCAAAATATACAACCATTGAAGAAGCTATCCGGAAGGAATTAACTAGTGTTAATTTAAGAGGGTGGGTATATAGAGAAAGAAAATCAAACAAATTTGTATTTATTGTCCTTAGAGACGAATCAGATATTATACAATGTGTTATATCTAAGAATAAGAACCCAGATGTTTTTGAGAAGGCAGAAAAGTTAACTATTGAATCTTCAGTTAAAATTTCAGGTAATTTAAAAAAGGATGATAGAGCTCCCACTGGGTATGAAGTCTCTGTATCTGATTTAGAAATTGTTCAAATTGCAGAACCATTTCCAATTACTGAGCATCAATCCCCTGAACTTCTATATGATAATAGACACCTTTGGATTAGATCACGGAAATTAAATGCAGTATTAAAAATAAGGCATACGGTTGTAGGAGCAATTCATGAATTCTTTAGAAGTCGCGGATATTATGAATTTGATGCTCCAATTTTTCAACCTAGTCAATCTGAAGGAGGGGCTACTCTATTTGAAGTAAAATATTTTGACGATATAACATATCTCTCCCAGACATGGCAATTATATGCTGAAGCAGGTATTTTTTCATTAGGAAAAATCTATAATATGAGCCCAACGTTCAGAGCAGAAAAATCAAAAACATCAAGGCATTTATCAGAATTTTGGATGGCAGAAATGGAAGCTGCGTGGATGCAACTTGATGAAGTAACAGAAGTCGCTAAAGATGAAATTAGGTTTATTGTGAAACAAGTATTAGAAAATAATAGAAAAGAGCTAGAAATTTTAGAAAGAGATGTTAGTTTATTAGAGAATTATGCAGAAGTTGAATATCCTACTATAAAATACGTCGAAGCTTTAGAAATTCTTAATACTAAATATAATATGAATGTTCCTTGGGGTAAGGATTTAAGAACTATTGAAGAAGCTAAAATAGCAGATCATTTCAAGGTTCCTGTTGTTGTCACACACTATCCTACAGAAATCATGGGTTTCTATAAACCTCCAAATGAAGAAAATCCCAAGGAAGCATTATGTTTTGATATGTTAGCTCCCGAAGGATATTGTGAAATAATTGGAGGATCAGAAAGAAGTTTACTTGTAGATGATATGACTAAAAGATTAGAAAAAGACGGAGAGGATCCAAAAAACTATGAGTGGTATTTTCAACTAAGACGTTATGGGAGTGTACCTCATTCTGGTTATGGAGTAGGCGTTGAGAGAGTAATTATGTGGTTATGCGGAATAGATAATATTAAAGATGCCATCCCATTCCCTAGAACTATGCTAAGAAAAGCTCCTTAAGAGAGAAATAATAATTTTAAGGGTTCTCTTCTTAATATTTCGATAAATAATAATAATTTTAGTGAAATTTTTTAGAAATCAAGTTTTTAATTGATTTAAGAAATTAACAATGATTTTTCTTGAATAAATTCACAAATTTAACTCAGTTCTTATGAAACTCTATAAATTAATGGCATATGAACTAATTGAAAAGATTAAAAATAAAGAAATTTCAATTCTTGAATTAATAGAAACTTGTTTTGAGAGAATAGATGAAACTGAGCATTTTTTACATTCATTTGTTAATTTATCCCGAGAAAAAGCTTTGAAAAAAGCAAAAATACTTGATAAAGATTTAAGAGAAAATAAAAAAATAGGGCGCCTTTATGGACTGCCATTAGCAAATAAAGACCTTATTTGCGTTAAGGATTTTCCAACAACTTGTTGTTCAAAAATTCTATACAACTTTCAACCTCCTTATAATGCATTTGTGATTGAGCGCTTAGTTGAAAATGAAGGAGCAATTCATATAGGGAATACTAATATGGATGAATTTGCAATGGGCAGTTCTACAGAAAATAGCTGCTATGGTCCAACATATAATCCATGGGATATTTCAAGAGTTCCTGGAGGATCAAGTGGTGGTTCTGCTGCTAGTATCGCGTCTGGACAAGCAATATTAGCTTTAGGAAGTGATACAGGGGGGAGTATTCGATGTCCTGCTGCTTTTTGTGGAACTGTTGGATTGAAGCCTACATATGGAAGAGTTTCACGTTATGGTTTAATTGCATTTGCAAACTCATTAGATCAGATTGGTACAATAACAAAGTGTGTTTACGATTCAGCTTTAATGCTTGAGATTATATCAGGTAAAGATACACTTGATTCTACTTCAGTAGATGTCAAAGTAGATGATTATACTGAAGAATTAAAGAAACCAATTGATAAAAAAGTACTAGGAATTCCAATGGAATTTTTTGGAGAAGGTCTTGATCATGAGGTAGGTAATGCCGTGAAGAGAGGGATTGATAAATTAGAGAATTTAGGAGCAAAAACTATAGAAATCTCAATTCCTCATCTCGAATATACTGTAGCTACATATTATTTATTATGTGTGAGTGAAGCTAGCTCAAATTTAGCAAGATATGATGGTTTAAGATACGGTCATATGAGTAGTAATCTTTCTGGTGATGTATATGATGTTTTTAGTAGAACAAGGGGAGAGAAATTTGGTCCAGAAGTACGTAGAAGAATTTTCTTAGGAACTTATGCTTTATCCGCAGGGTATTATGATATGTTCTACATAAAAGCTCTTAAAGTTCGATCATTAATAAAGAATGATTTTGTTGAAGCCTTTAAAAAATGTGACTCTATTGTTTGTCCAACAATGCCCTCCACAGCTTTTCAAGTTGGTGAATTTATTGATGATCCTTTACAGATGTATGTAGCAGACATCTTAACTTGTCCTGTCAACTTAGCTGGCCTCCCAGCATTATCAATCCCATGTGGTTTTGATAGTACTGATTTACCTATAGGGTTTCAAATTATTGGAAATTATTTTGATGAGAAGGGAATCCTTAATATTGGATACCAATTAGAACAAGATCTTAATATTTATCGGAAAAGTGCCCCAGTTGCAGCAAGAGGTAAATGATTTGAGTAGTGAAAGTATTAATGTCATGATTGGTTTAGAAGTTCACATTCAATTATCTAATCTCAAAACAAAACTTTTTTGTAGCTGTAGTAATGATTATCGAGCTTCAGAACCAAATTCCCATGTATGCCCGATCTGTATAGGATTACCAGGTACGCTTCCAGTTCTTAATAAAAAGGCAATTGAATATGCTACTAGATTAGCAATTGCACTAAATTGCGATATCAATAATTACTTTTGGTTCTTTAGAAAGAATTACTTTTATCCTGATATGTCTAAGAATTTCCAAATTAGCCAATATAATAAATCTGGGGGAAGAGCTTTTGCTGATAATGGGGAAATTACCATTAAATTAAATTCTCACAAGAAAGCTATTATTCTTAATCGGATTCATTTAGAAGAAGATCCAGCAAGATTAGTACATAAAGGAAGTATAGCAACTTCACCTTATACACTTGTTGATTATAATAGATCAGGCGTTTGTTTAATAGAAATTGTTACTGAACCGGTAATTAGCTCACCAGAAGAAGCTCGAGAATTTCTAAAACAGTTAAAATCAATAGTTCAATATTTAGGAATTTCAAATCTTAATCTTGAAGGTTCTGTTAGAGTAGATGCAAATATTTCGATTAAAGGGTATGAACGTAGTGAAGTGAAAAATATTAATAGTTTTAAAGAAGTTGAACGAGCTTTAAGACATGAAATTATTAGACAGAAAAACCTACTTAAAAGAGGAAAAGAGTTAATACAAGAAACGAGGCATTGGGATGATAAAAGAAGAATCACAATTTCTATGCGAACTAAAGAATTCGAAGCAGATTACCGTTATTTTCCAGAACAAGATTTAGTTCCAATAGAAATTGATAATAGTTATATTCAAAAGGTTAGAGAGAAATTACCTGAAATGCCAAATGAGAGATCCTTAAGACTTCGGAGGGATTACAATTTATCTGAATTTGATTCTGACATTTTAGTTTTAGACAAGGAAATTGCTGATTTTTATGAAGATGGTGTAAATTCTGAGGCTTCATTCGGTCCGAATGAATATAAGCAATATTGCAATTGGTTAATGAATGATATTTTAAGGTGGTTAAACGAGAAAGATATGATTCTGAAAGATACAAAACTTCATTCACATCAAATCGTTGATTTGATTAATTATGTCAATGAAGGAAATATTACAACCAAAATTGCTAAAAGTATCATACATGATATGATGAGTGGTTATTCAATTCAAGAGATTCTTGAGATGAAAGATAAAAAAAGAATTTTTGATGAAAAACTCCTTAAAGAATATAGTAATGATGTTATTGAAGAGAATCCTAAGATTGTAAACGATTGTCGAGAAAATCCCAAAGCAATAGAAGCTTTAATAGGAAGAGTAATGGGGAAAACAAGAGGTCAAGCTGATCCTCATATAACTCGAACAATAATGATTCAACTTCTAAATGAAAAAGGAATTGTGAAGTAAAAAACTTTTAAAAAAAGAATAAAAAAAATAATTTCAAATCATTGACTCAAGTGCTGTACTAGCAGCATCTAGCTTTAAATTTATTATACCTAATTTTGCTTCACGAGTAGTGATAATTGTTAAAATATTTCCTTTAATCTCACTAAATAGGATTTTTCCTTTTTCAGATTCAATAATCGCACTGAAAAATTGACCTTGTTCTAACTCTTTGGTTGCTCTCTGGCTAGCTTTTAGAATAAGAGTGACCATTGCCGCCACTGCCTCAGGATCTACCCATCCCGGTAAAGCACTTCCTTTAATTAATCCAAATTTCTCAATCAAGGCAGCTCCGTGAACTCCCTTTATCGCCTTTAAACTATCGAGAATATCAATTATTTTTTCACTCATCTGACTCAATTCAAATTTATATTATTGAGAATATTAATTCTTTATTTATTAAGTAAGTTTTAATTATATTTAAGTATAAGAATCTTGTTTAAAAAAGCTATTTTTTCTTAATTTATCAATATAACAACAATAAAAAAGTATTGAGGAATAGATGGTCAACATAATTTTTCGACATTATAGGAACGGTGATGAAAAACAGCTAGCTGATTTATTTAATCATGCTTTCAAAAGAAGTGTTGTAATAAGAACTCCCAGTAGTTGGCATTGGAGATATGTTAAATCCCCTGGATTTGAACCGGAAATGTGTCAAATCGCAGAAGATACCGATAATAAAAAGATTGTGGGAGCAATTCTTGTTAATTTAATAGAGACAAGACCAATAGGTAAAAAAAAATACTTAATAGGGGATATTAATGATGTTTCTACCCATCCTAATTATATTAAAAGAGGAATTGCTTCTAAATTAATGGAAAACTCAATCAAATATATGAATTCAAAGGGATGCGATTTTTCAATGTTAAGTACTGGATTAAAAGGTATTGCTCGGAGTAAAATTTACAAAAAATTTGGTTATTTTGATATTGAAAAACAGTGTTACTTTATTCAACTTCCAAATAGTTTTCAACTTATACGAAATTTCTTAGGATTTGCGTTTTTCTATCCAGTATTTTTTACTATATCTTATCTTCCTCGATATTTAAGTCGATTGAGAATGAAATTTAAGAAGATTCTTAAGGACTTTTCATATGAAATTAATCATAATAAAAAACATCTTGATTATATGAACGCTCTCAATATACTTACCCCAAAAAATTATGAGGGGTATCCAGTTTATAATAATTCTAAGTTTAATTGGGCACGTATAGAAGTTCCTTCGACCCAAAACGAGCCAACTTATATTATAATAAGAAAAGATAGTAAAATAGTTGGGGGTGCTGTTATTACTCATCAAAATGCTAGAGCTTTGAAATATAAATTAAAACTACGGATAGGAATAATTCATGAAATATTTCTTGATGAGAGCGCATTTAATAATCCTCGCGATATATCTCTTGGTTATATGTATTTAATTGATAAAATTATTAGAGCGGCTAATTATAGATATTTGGGAGTTTTATTGTATACATCAAGTTTAAAAGCCAAGTTTTTGAACCAGGCTTTTAAAGGCATGAGTTTTTTTAAGATTCAAAATGACGTTATCATGGTAAAAGAATTAAAAAAAAATATTAAATTCCCTAAACTTAAAAAACCTCTTTTTATTCCAACTTATTTAGCTCTTGGTGTGGTTTAAAAGACAAAAAAATAAATTTAGATCATTATTATAACTGATTTTTAACTAAGAATTTTAATAGTTAGGAGTGTTAAAAATAGGAAAAGAGGTAAAAATTAGGTGCAGCAGCTCAAGCAGCTGGAGAAGGCTTAAAGAATTTAACTGATTCCGTTAATATAGCAAAAGAAGTGATTACTAAAGTATTAACCAAAGATAAAGATTTACCCGGAGCAAACAAATAAGAAAATGAATAATAACTTTCTTAAGTTATCAGATTTTTATTATCTAAATTTACCTAAATTTTTAGAGAGAATAAAAATTTGTCAGAATTTGTAAAATATCAGAACGTCTTCAGAGGTATTTTAATATCCGCTGTAGTTTCTTTTGTTGCTTATTTAATAACTTCAATAATATCATTTGGTGTTGGGTTCTTTATTTTTCCAGGTTTATTCCTCAATTTTGACCTACAATTTTTAATAGGAACTGTTGTTGGAGTAGTCTATTTTTTACGAAAAAGAAGACCTGATCAATCAATTTTACTATATGGAGTAATAGTAGGAGTAGTTGGAGGAATTGTAGCAGCATTATTTATTGCAATATACCAATGGATATTACTCATTGATTTTTCTTATTTCGTTGGATATTTCTTAAGTAGCCTTATTACTGGAGTGTTTATTGGTTTCCTAATTGCTGTAATTGTGAGTGTATATTTTATGTATAGAGAAGTAAAAGAAGAAAGTCCAGAAAAAAAGCAAGAAGAAGACTTATTTAAAGATTTATTCGAAGATTAAATATTTATTAACTTATTTTAATTGGTTTTTTAATTGGATTTAATCTGATTGATCTTTCTTATGAAAAAGAAATTTTCCTCAATAATTGGACTCTAAAAGAAATTAATTTCATGCATTTCTCATTCTAATTAGATTACAATTAATGATGTGAGGTACAAAAAATGAGTAAAGCAATTAAATGGCAATATAATGAGTTCTTTCAATCTAGGAGAGAGAAATTAATAAATATGTTAATTAGTGAGATAATTTTTTTAAAGAAACGTTTTAAAGAAGCTGAGAAAAAAGATGAGATGGATTATCTTAAAAATGGATTAAATAGATTAGATTATCTCTTAAATATGTTGAAAAATAATAGCTCTGATATGCCTGAAGAAGATTTTGATAAAGTTATTATGCTGATTTATCAAATTTTTAAGGATATTGCTGAAAGCCTTGAGTGAGAACTTAAAGTAAATAAGAAATAAATTCAATAAATAATCCGAAAGCTAATATAATTGCATTTACGGTACATTTTTCTTTCTTTTTATCTTGTATTTGAATCAAATTATAAAAAATGTTTTAGATCCATAAAATCATTTATTACAAAAAAGATTAAAAAAAAAGGAAATAAAATTACAATTTAATTAAAAGCCCAACTGCATCCATAAGGGTTTCTTTTCGAGGTAATCCTTTCATTAATTCGGATTTAACTCTTTCAGCTAGGATTTGAGGAGTCCAACGCTTACCATCATTACTGATCATATTAACAGCATGCCATCCTTGATAAACCCAACATTTATCTCCAGCAACTCTAAATACTTCGCCAGTTATTTTTCTTGCATTATCTGATGCTAAAAACACTGCCATAGGAGCAAAATTGACAGGGTTAAAAACATCAAAACCAGTTTCATCTGTTTTACTCATAACATCTGCCATTGACGGTGTTGCATCAGTAGTAAGCCGTGTTCGAGCAATCGGTACAAGACAGTTGACTGTAGAATATTTTTTTAACTCCATTGCGGATATAATAGTAAAAGCAGCAATTCCTGCTTTAGCTGCACCATAATTAGATTGCCCCATATTCCCTAATAATCCAGCATCAGAAGCGGTGTTAATTATAGTCCCAAAATTTTTCAACTTCGGATCTGCCTTTCCTTTTTCTCTAAAATATGCAGCAGCATGACGAGTCATGTTAAAAGTACCTTTTAGATGTACTGCTATAACATCATCAAATTCTTTTTCTGTCATATTAAAAAGCATTCGATCTCGGAGAATTCCTGCATTATTAACTAAAATATCTAGTTTTCCAAATTCAGAAACCGCTTGATCAATAATACCCTTAGCTTTATCAAAATCTGTGACAGAATCATAATTTCCGACCGCCTTAACTCCCAATTTTTTACATTCTTCAGCTACTTCATCAGCAATCTTAGTGGGTTGCCCACTACCATCAAAACCAGCTCCGAGATCGTTGATTACTAAATTACATCCTTCTCTCGCCAGTGCTAGTGCTTCTTCACGTCCTAAACCCCGACCAGCACCAGTTATTATGGCAACTTTTCCTTCTAGCATTTTTTCCATTTTTATTTCACTCTAATAAATTTGTTTTTATTTTTAGTTCAAAATTGTATGTGCTAAATAATATGTACTAATAAAAAATTATTTCTAAACTTAAGGATTTTTATATTTATTATATTTTTAATTCGTGTATTACATTTTCCTTAAATTTATAGGGGATTTGCTTGGAATCAATTACTCATAATCTTACAGCGATTCTGATTCAGATTCTTTGTTTTAATTATTTTATTTATCCATTAAATATCATTTGTACAGTTATCTTTGCTTTATTCTCTCATTTCCTCTCTGACGCTTTATCTAAATTGACATATCACACCCCAGAAGCTTTGAAGAAAGATAAATTTTGGATTATTTGGCATGTAATCATATACTTTGCATCTACAGGAATATTTATTATCTTTTTTATTCCTTTCTGGCTAGCGATGTTATCTGTAAATATACCAGATATTATTGATTGGTTTATTTTGAGACCCATTCAAAAAAAGAGAAAAAGAAAGAATCCAGATTCTGATTTGAAAAAAAATTATCTTTTCCATCAAATAACGGATTGGATTCGGGATAAATTGTTTTTTTGGCTTCCAGATTTAACCTATAAAAAATATGGAGTAATAAACGAATTAATAATGATAGGAATTTTATCAATTTTAATTGGGTTATATATTTGAGAGATTCTGATCAAAATAATTTAAATTTTTGAAATAGAATAAATGACTCGTACACTTGCAATCTGAGGAGCCAAAATTTTGTATTGAATTATCACAAATCTCAGATAATTCTTGAGCAATTTTACATTCTAGTGGTTCAATTGAAGGAATTAAATAAACTTTTGTTATCAAGGATCGAAAATCTGCAAGGAGGTAATCAATATGCCAATGAATACTTTTGTTTTTCTTAATTAAAACATGCCTTTTTACTCTGTTCAATAAAGTTGAGGAACCATAATTTCCCATAGCTGAACCTACATAAAAATAGAATCCTTTATTGAATAATATTTTCCCAAGAGCTCCAACCATGAGTTGAATATTATTTTCTATGAAAACAATTAAGATATAAGTTCCTTTCATTTAACTGCAATTCTTCTTATGATCGTGATAACACCCATCACATAGATATTCTCCGCATTTCTTGCAGATATTCGCACATTCTTCGCATATTTGGGTAAAACAATCCACGCATTCATACATTTCTCCTGATGTATTTTCCCCACAATTCTCGCAAATAAGTTCTTCTTCACTCATTTTTCCATAATAAATTATTTCGATTAATTATGTTAAATATAAAATTAATCATAAAAACACCTATTATTATGCGATGAATAACTTAGTATAGCTCCTTATTTTTAGATGATTATTTTGTTAACTAAAACTTTTTTACAATTCTTTAATTCAATATTTATAATTAATCTTGAGAACGCTCGTGATTTATGGGAATTACACCAGAAAAAGAAAAGTCTCAAATTGATTTTATTCGAGATCAGAAATTTTTTGAACGAGAGGGCAGCTCCCGTGCAGTTACTTCTGGATCTCTCTATATGTTTTTCTCTTTAATCTATGCAACTTGTATTTGGGTTTTTGTAATACTTGCTACTGGTTGGGAAGAGGGATTACCTTATTTTGGGTTAACAACAGCTATAAATGGTATCGTAAGTTTGATAGGAATTGGGGTTACCCGGTATTTTATTGCTGAAATTAAAGCAGCTTTTATTATCAATGAAGAATTAGGGCGTTTGAAAGCTGCTACTTACTCAAAGTTATTATTTTTAATAGGCTTATTTATAGGAATAGCAATGATACTTACACCTTTTATCTTTGGATTTTTTTTGACAAATATTTTATTGAGAGTTTGCATCTTTGCTTCTGGTTTTTCTTCCTTCTTAATATATAGCATATTTGTATTTCAAATAGGGTTAGAGATTAAAAATAGGTATGATATCATCGCATTCCTGTCAATATTTGGTGGTATTTCACTTTTGGTTTCAGGTTTGATTTTTATTATATTCAATCTTAATCCCTTTTGGTTTGCGTTTTATCCTTTTTTCAACGTAATAACTTTATTTCTTCTTATTTATTATTTCTATAAATTGGCACCTTATTCGGTTAAAGAAATTATATCTGCCAGTATAAGATCACGTAATATAAAGAAAAGGGCTTCTCCAGAAATTAGAGATCTTATTGAGGATCATCAAATTTTATTATATCTGAAAAATTCTACATTTTCTATGATAACCAACATTCAGAATTCAAAATTTTTTGAGGATATCTTATTTCTATCTGCTGCATTTTATTTGGCAATTTTCACTGATACTACTTATCAGCAATTTGCTGTGAGTTTACTAACTGTTTTAATGACGTATGGCGCAGTAAAAGCTGTAATCTTATATTATTCATCTCCATTAAATATTGAAATCGCTGAAGCTTGTGCGAAGGGATATCACGAAATAGTCGAAGAATCTATTAACGCATCTACAAGAATCGCAAGTATCTTAGCCTTAGGATTTTTAACTGCACTGATTGCCCTATCTGATCATTTATTACGTTTTCTTCATGGAGATCTATTTGGAGGTGTCTTTAATGATGAGACATTCCTAATGGCTCGAGTTTTATTTATTCTTATTATTACAGGACAATTTATTTATGGATATGCGACTTTATTTGGTAACGCTCTAATTGGATCTGGTAATGCATCTTTAGCGGCTAAAGGTTTTGGGATTACATTGTGCATTATTATTGTAACAACTCCTATATTTATGTTTCTTTTTGGAATCTTGGGGATTGGGATTGTAATGTTGATTTCTGCTCTGTTTCTATTACCATATATTTTAATTCAACTTAAAAGAAAGCTTGAAATTAATTATAAATTTAGAATCTATAGATTAATACCTAATTTGGTAATATTGTTTTTAATTTTGCTAATATTCCCTTTCAATAGTATAATCAGCTTTATAATAGGGATTATAATTGGAGCAACTCTATATTTATTCTTAAATCCGTTTTTTGGTGTATCAATTCCTGAGGATCTCCAAATGATAAACGACTTGTTTAGTACATTGAAATTAAGTTTTCTAGGTAAATTCATTGTGTATATGATGAAAATTACATATAATATCAGTCCCTTAAATAAGGATAAGATAATTCTTGAACAAGATCAATTAGTTTTAGTAAAAAAATAAAAGGATTTACTTTGAAAAAGAGAACATTATTCTCTATATCGATTAAAATCAGGTTTGCGTTTCTCTATAAAAGCATTCTTTCCTTCAACAGCTTCCTCAGTTCCATAATACATAGATAAACCACCAACTCCTAATTGGGTAATACCTGTCACTCCGTCGGTTTCGGCTAAAAATGCATACTTCAACATTTTAAGAGCTGTTGGACTTTTTTCTAATAATTCTTGACACCATTGATCTACTTCTTCATCTAACTTCTCATACGGAACAACCGTGTTTACAAGTCCCATTTGTAAAGCTTGTTGCGCTGTGTATCGACGGCATAAATACCATATTTCTTTAGCACGTTTCACACCTACTGCACGCATTAAATCTCCTGTTCCGTATCCAGGATCAAATGAACCGACACGAGGTCCAGCTTGTCCAAATTGTGCGTGTTCTGCCGCGATGCTTAAATCACAATTAACATGCCATACATGCCCTCCCCCTATTGCATAACCATTTACTCTGGCAATAACAGGTTTAGGTAAGGTGCGAATTAGAAATGTTACTCGTTGCCAACCGACTTCTAATGGTAACATGTGCTCTCCTGTATAGCCTCCTACTTCTCGTGTACTTTGATCACCCCCAGTACAAAAAGATTTTTCTCCTATTCCCGTAAATACAACAACACCAATATTATTATCCCAACATTGATCAAAAGCATCAATTAATTCATGGACTGCGCGTAGATTACATGCATTATAACGTTCAGGACGATTGATTGTTATACGGGCAATTCTATCCTTCTTCTCAAAAAGTATTTCTTTATATTCCATTTTATCTAACTCTGGTATTTTTGAAAATAATTTCTATTGATTAATCATTTAACTTGAAGTAAATATATTATTTTTGGTTTTTAAGACTCTAAATCTAAGGTACTAAGATATGAAATTTTTGATCGTGAAATTCTTGTTTCACGAAAATCAATAGTATAATCTTTTTTGTTCTTTTAATGCTCTATTTATCATCCTTTCATATTTTTTCATCATTTTTTCAATTTTTTTCTCTATTTTTTCTAATTCAGAATCTGCTGAAACTAATCCTTTCACATAACCAGATTGTTTTAATTTAACACGACAGTATGCAACAGTATTTTTCACATCTCTTTTAGCAAGCTTTTTTTCAATTCCAACTAATTCTTTACCATTTAGAAATAGGGCTCTCTTTCTATAAGAACCCCCTCCATCAGGTATTATATAACTAATTCCCTGCAATACTTTTTGTTCTTTAGTCAATGGTTTACCATCTGATCCAACACCAATCCACTTTACGCCTAAAGATAGCTCCTCTAAATTTATTAGGTTTTCAAGACCAGTTATACTAATAAACTTGTTATTTTCGAGAATTAATTTTTTTAAATCTATTAAATTTTTTAATCCATTAATTGCTATTATTTGATTATTACTCAAATCTAATATCTTTAATTTAGTTAATTTATCTAAACCTTCAATTTCCTTAATTTGATTATTACTAAGATTTAAAACTTGTAAATCGGTTAAGGTTTCAAGGTTCTTAATTTCAGTGATATATTTTATCCCTTTTCCTGAAAGATTAAGAGTTAGAAGATCTTCTTCAATTATAGTAGTAAATTCCTCATTTTTATATATTACAGACACTTTTAATATTTTATATTTTTGGACTACTTTGAAAGTATTTAGAAAAAAATAGGATATTTTCATTTATAATATAATTCATTTTAATAGCCCTATTTTTAATAAAAGAGCATTAAAAGTTTTAATTTACTAGTAAAATTGCTTTACTAAAACTACTATCTTTGATTATTTTTTTGGGTATAATAATTAATTTTAGAAAACTAGTTTTTGTTTAATTTCTTGAATCATTTTATGCCCTTCGTTATTTACTTCAGTAATAATTTCCCTTAGAATTTCATTGATGGCTAATCCACGTAATTCACATGATATATATAATAAGGATAAAACTTCTTTTGCAAGAATACGAATATTTTTAACATCACTGATGGGAATTCTAATCCCAAGAGCTTTTAAATCCATATTTGTTTCTTTTTCTTGCTGTCTAATTGTAATCAAAATATCATTCTTTCTTCCCTTCCACTCTTCAGTGATAGCTCGTAGAGACAATAAATATCTTTTTGTCGGACTTCCGATTCCCATAACATCTCTAGCGAATTCAAGTGGTTCAGAATTTCTAACTGTCTTCAATCCAAATGTTCGGTTTACCTTATAGTTCTTATCTAATTTTGTTTTCATTTTTGAAATTTCTTCAGTTAATTGTTCAATCTTTAATGACAATTTTTCAAATTTCTTTAGAAAGATTTCCTCTGAGCTAGTTTCAAATTCACTCATATTAA
>JAEOTV010000056.1 GCA_016839635.1 Promethearchaeota archaeon
TCCTTCTTCTTTTTTTTATTCAATTAAGCTACAACCTCTTTCTTTTAAGCTCATTATTAGCAAATTAAATTGATGATAAAAATTTTTTTATGGAAGCAAAATTTGAAAAGAAAATTAAGTTTTATAATTCAAGTTTAACCAAAAAATCAAATTAGATTACCATTTATTGTAGTGGTGAGTATGGCAAAGCATATATTGGTAACAATCGTTCTTTTGGTGCCTGTTCACGAAGTTGTCGAACCCATTGTAGTTCTTTTCTAAAAGGTTGATAAGCCATGTTTTCAACACTCCACCATACATCTCCCTTCCATAGATCAATCACCTGATTAGGGCTTCCGGCGATTGGGCGCCAACTAGCGATAATTGGTAAAACTTGAGATCCTGCCTTTAGTCCCGCAATAAATTCTAACATCTTATTGGGATTTATTTCGAGAATCGCAAGAGAATAGACTTTAAGGGGCGAAACCTGACTTTCTTCAATTGCTTTATGTAAGGTTTCTGGGGGTATTGCTCCTATTGGTTCTAATAAGCGACTACGGCGTTCTGGAGCGAAGACTTCTAATTGAGCTGTGTATTCACCCCATTCTCTATCCTGGCTAGCGTTAATGCGAAAATTTTTTAAAGCTTCTATATCATCAAACTCAAATATTTGAGTTATCTGCATAACCCATTCATAATTTCCATTCCAGGCAGTTACTAAACGCGCTCCCAAACGCTTACATGCCGGGACTAATAATTCTTGGGCGACTGAAATAAATGAATCACGGACATCTGGACTAGCCGGTGTAATATTAAGGGTTTCCTCTAAATATATCATTATTAAATACCTTTTATTCGTTATTTATGTTTTAAAATTTCAAGCTTGAAATCATTTATTGAATAATTTATATGAATATTTTGTGAAATTAATTTTAATTTTGATGCTCAAAAAAATCTCTCAGCAAATTATTGATCTCAGACGCCCTTGATAACGTCATAAAATGTCCCGCGTTTTGAATAATCTTTAAAGAACTATTCTGAATCTTTTTATTCATCTCTATCATGGTAGTTAAAGGAAAAAATCTATCGTGAGAGGCTGCTAAAAGAAGAGTTTCATTATGTATTTCATGTAAACGATCAAAAGTATGATGATCTTTCATTGCATTGCCTTGATTGATAATATCCTGTGGTTTTGATGGATTAATTTTACTCTCTTCTATTAGGTCTTCTAATGAAAATGCCTGGTAAAACTTTTTTTTTGGATTTGCTTTTAATTCCTTTCTGAATTTCTGATGAAATAAAAATCTTGATTTATTCCAAAATGCCTTCTCTGGATTACTTTTTAACATTTCGATTTCTTTAATACGATTTTCTACAACAATATCGATTGCTGCACTATCTCTAAATCTTGGGCTAGTGGTTATTAAGACAAGTTTATCGACATATGTGGGATATTTTAACACAAAATTCTGAGCAATCATTCCACCTAAAGATCTACCAATTAAATGAATAGATTTGATCTCTAAGTAATCCAATAATCCCTTTATATCGTCGGCAAATATCTCCATAGTATAGGGATAATTGGGTCTTTCTGATTTTCCTGTTCCTCTTAAATCAAGACTGATAGTCCTAAATTTTTCACTTAATTCAATAATTTGGGGTTTCCAAATTTCTTTTTTTGAGCCAAATCCATGAATGAATAGTATAGGAAAGCCCGTCCCCTTTAATTCATAAGAAATTTTTATTCCATTTACATCTGCGATCATGAATTAATATAATTACTCAAAAATTATTAGGTTTATATTGTTTTAATGATAATCTATAGGTTCATTTCATATAAAATTGTTTATTGAAAGATATAAATATGAGAAGTCTCATTAGTAAGTTAAAATAGCATTTTTGTTATAAGAAGAATTTTAACTTCCATTAAATATTGCTTATTGTTTAAGAACTTAATATAGGTTGGATTGAATAAATGTCTGTATACAAAAATATAGGAGAATTCCTTGATTTTATCAATATTAGTAACGAAAAATTCACACTCTTTGAGTGGAAACCACCAAGGTCTATGAGAAGATTCGATTTAGATTTAAATATTGTGAAAGAAAATCCTACATGTGACATTTTTTTTCATAAAGATAAGGGGAATATGAAAATTGTATATATTAGAAGTCATAATCTCATATATACAGTAGGAGCAAGCCCAAAAGTCCAATATCAGTTACTGGAAGCATTATTAGAACATATAGATTTAAAGTTTAATGAAATGTATGATGTAGACGTAATATTATCTTATGGAGATTTCTCTCCAGGTCTTTTTAATGAATTTAATCAAAAAATTGAAGATATCATAAAAAATTTCGCAGATTTAGATTTAGTTAAAAGAA
>JAEOTV010000102.1 GCA_016839635.1 Promethearchaeota archaeon
GTAATTGAACCCTTTTTTCCTTTGATTTTTCCTGTGCGTTCATAAATCGAAGCAAAATCAGAATATATGTAACCGGGATATCCTTTTCTGCTAGGAATTTCTTCTTTCGCGGAACTAAGTTCTCTAAGGGCTTCAGCATAATTTGTCATATCAACTAAAATTACTAAGACATGCATATCTTTTTCAAATGCATAATATTCAGCTGTAGTTAAGGCAACTCTAGGGATAATTAATCTTTCAATTATTGGATCATCTGCAAAATTTATAAAAGAAATTATATTTTGAATGGTTCCACTCTCTTGAAATCTTTTTAAAAAATATATTGCTTCGTCTTGAATAATACCTATTCCACAAAATATGATAACAAAAGGTTCTTCTGAAACAACCTTTGACTGAGTCGCTATTTGAGCCGCTAATTTATTATGCGGTAGTCCTTGTCCACTAAAAATAGGAAGCTTTTGCCCTCTAATAAGAGTAAATAACCCATCAATTACAGATATACCTGTTTGGATTATATCAATGGGATATTCTCTAGCAAAGGGATTAATAGGAATTCCGTTAATATCTCTTTGGACATCTGTTAATATATCAGAATCTAATACATTCTTTGATCTAATATCAATAGGACTTCCTAATGAATTGAAAGTTTGTCCCATCATATCTTTTGAAATATTTACTTTAAATGTATCTCCTGTAAACATGATTTCTGCATTTTCAGAGGATAATCCAGATGTATCCTCGAAAACTTCAACTACTATCATATCTTCACTCATTTTAACTATTTGTCCCGTCCTAATATTATTCCCCACTTTAATCTTTACAATTTCACCGTATTGAGCACTATGTTCATTTTTTAAAAACAGAAGTGGTCCAATAATCCGTTGAATCTTTTTATAAATTACACTCATTTTTTACCATATACTCTACGAGTTAATTTTAATTCCTCTATTTGATTTAATAATCTATTTTTTATATCCTCCAACTTATCAAAATCTTTATTAGGAACAGTACGATTAATTCTTAAAATTTCATCCATTACCTTAAGTTCCTTTATGTCTTCAGTATAAAATCCTTCTTTAATAAGTTCTGTGCTTTCTTTATACACTAAGAGAATCAATTTTATGGAGCCTAATAATTTTTTAATATTTGTATAATTATCAATATCATCAAAAGCACTTTGAATTAAAAAGCCATTTTTAATTAATTTGGCAGTGAAAATTATTAGTTGGTTGTCTTCGGGTAAGTTTTCTTCTCCAATTAGTTGAGTGATATACTTTAATTCATTATCTTTAGATAAGATATCATTTACTTCTTTCCGACATTCAAACCAATCAGCATCAATCTCAACCCAATCAAAATCCCTTTCAAACCACCATTCAGAAATATAATCTGGATAATTAGAGTATGAATTTAACCAGTTAATTGCGGGATAATGTTTTGAGTACGCGAGTGCGGGATCTAACGCCCAGATACCTTGGACAAAATTTTTAGTTGTGGCTGTCACAGGTTCACTAAAATCTCCAGCCGGGGGAGATACAGAACCAATAATTGTCATAGATCCAACCCTTTCTTTTCCACTTACACCATTTCCTAATAATTCAACAACACCAGCTCGCTCATAGAAACTTGAAAGTTTAGAAGGTAAATATGCAGGATAACCTTCCTCTGCGGGCATTTCTTCTAATAATCCAGAAATTTCTCTAAGAGATTCAGCCCATCTTGATGTACTATCAGCTAAGACTGCTACATCGTACCCCATATCCCGATAATATTCTCCTATTGTCACGCCTGAAAAAATACTAGCTTCACGTGCAGACACAGGCATATTTGAGGTATTAGCAATAAGAATTATACGTTCTAATAAAGGACGTTTAGTTTGGGGATCAATTAACTCGGAAAATTGGGTTAAAACATCAGCAATTTCATTTCCTCGTTCCCCACATCCTACAAAAACAATAACGTCAGCATTACACCATTTAGCTATGCAATGTTGAATAACTGTCTTACCCGTTCCAAAACCTCCTGGAACACCAATAGTTCCACCTTTTGTTATTGGAAATAATAAATCTATCACTCGAATACCTGTGATCAAAGGTTCGGATGGAATTTTTCTTTCTTTAAATGGTCTCGCTTTATGTACAGGCCATTTTTGAAGCATTGAAAAGGATTTTTCCTCATTCCCTATTTTTAATCTATAAATCTCATCTGTTATTGTATAATCTCCTTCTTGAGCAATATAAGATAGTTTTCCCGAAACAAAAGGAGGTATCATTATTCTATTTTCTATTAAAAGTGTTTCTTGTACTATTCCTACTATCTGCCCCGTAGAAACATTCTCATTAACATTTATTTGTGGTTTAAAATGCCATTTCTTTTTTCTAGAGATTGCTTCTATCTCTAAACCTCGTTGCAATCCACCATCTTTAAATTTTTCAAATGCGTTTTGCAGAGGTCTCTGGATTCCGTCAAATATTCTCCCTAGTAATCCTGGTGCTAATTCCATGGAAAGTGGCTCATTTAAGCCTACGATCTCATCATTTATTCTTAAGTTTGTTGTATTTTCAAAGCATTGAGCCACTATATAATCAGAATAAATTTGAATGACTTCTCCTAAAAGATTATATTTAGATACTTTAACTAACTCATGGAGTTTGATTTGACGTTCTAATCCCTTGATCTTGATTAGTGATCCCGTTATAGCTGAAATATATCCTCGTTTTATAACGTTCTTATGTTTGGATCTGATCATATTGCTTTAGGTGTTCATTGATTTTTGATTTTTGATTTTGAATAAATAAATTGAATTGATTTTCAATATCTTTAATTTCTGAATCATTAACAATTTTAGAGATCTCTCCCTGGATGAAAGACGATTTCTTATCTATTAAATTATCAATAGTATAATCATAAGATATTAAACCACTACCTAATGAGATTTTAAATCCTCCAATAAAATCATTTTTATCTTTATTTATTTCTATAGGATTTTTGAATTGACCTTGAATCTTTTCAGGATTTTTGATAAAGTAATCATAATCTTTTGAATTAAAGATAATTTCAATTGCTTGTGGTTTATCAATGGTGATTTTTACATTTTTAATATTATTAAATAAAAAATCGAGATAATTCAAATAATTATCATTAATTCTTTTTTTAATAAGATTTAATAACTCAATTTTCAGTGTTTTTATTAGCGAATTTTTTAATTTCAAAAATTTTTCTTTTCCTTCTAGGAGTGTTGAAGATAAAGATTGATTAAGGAATTGATTATAATTTTCTATGAAGTGCTCTTTTAATTTTTGGGCTCTTTCTTGACTTCTTTCTAAATTCCTTTTTTTAATTTCTGCTTTTTGAAATAGCGTTTGTCTATTAAATTCATCTATTTCTTTTTGAGCCTTCTCGACCAAGTAAAGCCCTAAATTTCCAATTTTTTTTTTAAATTCTCTTTCTTCTGAAATTTTAAATCAACTCATCAGATACCACAATTTCCCTAATTGCTTCTAATATTTTATTAATAATTTTTCCTTCCTCATCTATTTGTGGTTGAAAAACATTTGGAAGGATAAATATAAACGGTTCTTTATTATTAAGTTTAAAATTTATTAGAAAGTTTATCATCTCATTATTTAAAGGCATTGAAATCATAATCATGCCAATTGAAGGATCCTTTATTAAATTATTAAATTCTGTTGTAAATTGCTCTTCGGAATTAATAATTGTACCTTCTAAACCTAAAAGTCCAAATAAAATTATTAGGTCTTCGTCTCCAAGAATATGAATTTTTTGTTCTAACACTAAAAATCTAACCCTGCTTCCGTTATTATTAATTTTTGCAGATTCTCAATATTTTTTTGAAATCCTTTTTCAATTTTCTTAATTCCTTTTTCCATATTATTTGTAAATATTTTTATTTCAGAATCTACATCTTTGGCCAATTTTATTAAAGCATTATTTACCAATTCATTTTTTTTGAAAAGAAAATTTTCAAATTCTTTTCTTTGCTCCTCCCTGAATTGTTCAATATCATTTAAATTAACAGCTTTTGCATTATTAATTAATCCTTCATAAATTTGGTCGATATCTTTTATCCATTTAAATATTTCCATGTTTACTCAACTTTACTTTAACTCTTCCATCTTAAAATTATTATTTCATTTTAATAACTTGTATTTTTTATATATGATATTAGTTAATTTTGGTAGAACGTATAAGCGAATTTCCTTATCTTTTTTTATTAAAACTTCCAAAATTTTATATATGGTTTGAAATTTAATATCGTCAGTCTTAATTTCTAATAATTTAAAATAATAATTTAAATATAATTTTTCTATAGACCATATAAAGTGTTCTTGGTCTAGAGGATTATTAGTTAAACTTGATTTTAATTCTTTTATATCGTTAAAATATTTTATAAGAACATCAACAAATTCATTTACATCTTTTAAATTCATCAAATTATTTAATTTCTCTTCATTCATAAATAAATAATTATCAACTAAGAGTTGCAATAAAAGATTTTTATCAATACCATTTTTAATTCCTCTATATATAAGTCTCAAATTGTAGATCTCTGAAATATATTTTACAAATGGAGAAATCATAATTTTTTCTTTTTGGGTTAAATATTTTATCTCGTTTTTTAGATTCTTGTAATATAATTGATCTAAAAAGGTTTCTAACACAAATATTTCATTTGTTTTTTTAAAATAAAGAATTCCTTCTCTTACTATTTTATTGTAAATTGTAGGTCTCATAAAAACTTGAATTTCTTCTAATGATGGAATTTCAATCAACTCCTTCATAAAATCTATATTGTTTAAGTATTTTTCGACTAACATATTCACAAGTTCCAATTTTTTATCAACACTAATACCCAAAATTGTTCCTCGTAGAACCCGCTTTACATTGATAATTTCATATTTCATTAAATAATTTCTTAAAAAGAGTCTCATAGTTTTCGGAGAAATATAAATAATTCTTCCAATCAACTTAATATACGTGTGAAAAAGTGATTTTTCAATTTCTTCAAATGTATAGGATTTAACAGTAAATCCGGGATAAAAAATACTTATAAATTCAATAAATTGCCTAATATCTATAATTTCTTCTAATTTTTGGATAGTATTATCATCCATTATAAGTTGCTTTAAGGAACTTATCTTTATTAAAGTAAATGCGTAAGAAGGAACCTCGATACCACTCGTGAAATTCACCAAAATTAAAAAATTTATAAATTTTTAATCCTTATAGAGGTGCTGGTATATTAAACACCAATAGTATTGCTATGATCAAGCCATAAATGGCAATAGCTTCTCCTAATGCAACAATAACTACTACTTTTCCAAATGCTCCTTCTCTCTCAGAAATGGCTGAAATCGCTGCAGTACCTACGGTTTTTATGACATGAGCTGCAGCTAATCCTGAAACTGATATTGCTACAGCAGCAGAAATTGCTAATATAGCTGTTGTCGAAGAATTATAGTAATCAAAATTTGTCTCTTGGGCGCTAACAAATCCTACGAGCCCATTTATCGTCAAAAGAAATACTATAACTAATATGACTTGAACAAGGCCAAGATAAAAATAAAATTTTTGTTTATTGTTCATATTCATTTCATCTAGTTTTTATTTAAAAATATTAATCTTTTGAGTGAGAATAATAAAAACTAGCGTATAAATTTTCTCATATAAGACAAAGAGAAATGAAGAAATATATTGTCTTCAAGAAAAAATATTTATTGATATAGTAAAACTCGAATTTCGTCAGCAATATCATGGATTCGATCGCAAAGTTGCTCGAGTAATACAATACTATCCCGTAATCGTAAAAGATTCCTTATATCTAAATTATTATTAGAATATATGTATTCAAGAAATTGCCTATATATTGTATCAATTTCATTTTCGAGTTCATGAATCTTCGTTGTGTTCTGAAATACTACATCTGGCTTATCTCTTAAGCTTTTAATTGTTGATTTTAATACGTCTGCCATTTCAATTGTTTTATTTATTAATTTCTCATATCTATTCTTTATTTCGGGAGTATCTTTAACTTTAACTTTAATTTGGGGGAGCATGTCAACGAATTCCAAAGGGTAGTTCAATACATTATCCATTTTAAGAATTAAGGACACAAAATTGCTTAAACCTGCTCCAGATTCTGAAAAGTTTTGAATGAGCTGAATTTTAATGGCATCTGCATCTTCTTCGGATAATTGCATCTTATTTTTTTTCTTTTCAAGTGATGCCTTATTTTTTTCGTAATCTTCAACCCATCTGTTATAAAAAACCCCCATATCACTAAGAACAGAATAAATAATTCTAGAATGCTCTATAAGCATTGAAATGATTTCTTCTTTAATTTTATTCATGAAAATTCCATTTAATTATTAATTATTTGATTAACTCTTATAAATATAAAAAAATAGATCAATAAAAAATATAGTATTTAGAGAAATTTTAATATATTCTTAATTTAATTTATAAGTAAATTCGAAAAGAATTGAATATATTTTTTTAATAAAATAGTTTTTTTGTAATTCGACCTATTTTGACGCATTTATATTAATAAAAAGGTGAAAAAAAAACCTAATGAAGATAAAGGAGAAGCTTCAGCAGTGGAAACGTTATTCTAAAATGTCAGATTTGGGAATAATTGCCAGAAGAAAATTCTTTAATAATGCCTTTGATGGTGCCCTAACTTGTGCAGGAATTGTGAGTGGGATTTTTATAATATTCCTTGCAGAGCCTTTAACATTTGAGTCTAAAGATGTCCTTATAACTGGATTTGCAACAGCCCTAGCTATTGGAATTAGTGGGTTGTGGGGAGCATTTCTATCTGAGGAAGCTGAAAGAAAGAAAAAGGTAATGGATTTGAAAAAGGATATGGCTGAAAAAGATGATGAATCTGTTGATTTCAATAATACGAATAAAAAAACAAAAAATAATAAGAAGAAAAAATCTAAAACAATAATAGAAAAAGCGGAAAGTTTCGCAACAGTGGTAGCTTCTTTAGTAGATGGAGGTGCACCTGTTTTAGGAAGCTCTCTTCCTCTAATTCCTTTTTTCTTCGGAATTTCCCTTACTTTTTTACACTTTGTATTTTCTTATATCATACTTGCTGGTTTGCTAATATACTTAGGTATTTTTTTGGGCCAAATTTCAGGAGGAGGCCGTCTGCGTTATGCTTTGCATCTAATAACAGCAGGAGTAGTAACCCTTATAGTTTCGATACTTCTTGGTCTCTAGAAGGTGTTTCAAAATTTTAATCGTTAACCATTTTTTTAAATGTAAAACAAAATACAAATAAAAAAATAATACTTCCCTCGATTATTAGCTAAATAGAAAATAAAATGTTTGAAAATTTCAGAATATACGCAAAGATTACGAATTTATGGGCAATTGCTAGACGATACTTTGTAAATAATTTCTATGACGGTATGTTAACAGTCTTAGGTATTTTATTAGGGTTTTTTGTCATTATATTAAAGGAAGCTGAACCAACAATAGACAGCCATCTTGTTATATTAACTGGTGTTGGGAGTTCTATTTCAATGTTCATTTCTGGTCTTACTGGTTCATATCTTTCAGAGAAAGCTGAGCAGAAAAAAATTAAAGAGGAATTAAAGAAGGCAATGGTAGTAGATATCAATGAGGAAGAAATAGACAGTGAAGAAAATACTGAAGATATCGAAGAGATTGAAAAAGCAATGTTGGTTAAAATAAATCAGAATGTAACTTTCAGATCAAAAATCAGATTAAAAAAAAGGAAGAAAAAAATTAAAACTCTTCAACAAAAAGCTGAGACTTTTACTAGTGTAATTGTTTCTTGCATAAATGGGGGGTCTCCATTTATAGGTGGATTAATACCTTTAATTCCTTTCTTCTGTGTGCCATCTGCTAATTTATTAATTTTCATTATATCCTTTTTTATAATTTTTACTTGTATAATTTTGCTTGGAGTCTTTTTAGGATTAGTCTCAAAAGAATCTATTATTAAAAATATACTTCAGATGACCTTTGCATTTTTTATAACGGTTTTAATTTCTATATTTTTGTTGGGTTAATTATATATCACAAATTTTAATTTTTGATTTTCATTTCTCTTTATAACAATAATATTGAAAGGATAAACTTTGAAGACATTTGTAGGAATTGATATTGGTTCATTAGAGACTAAAGTTGTATTATTGAGAGACTCTGAATTATTAGATTTTCGAGTTAATCGATCAACCTTTGATTTTAAACGTGTAGGAAGCAATATGTTTAATGATCTATTGGATCAACACAATTTGAAAAGAAATGATGTATATGTTATGAGTACAGGATATGGGAGAAATACAGTGTCATTTGCGGATGATCGTATTACTGAAATCACGGCACATGCACGTGGAGTCCAGTATTTCTTTCCAGAGGCTAATTCTGTTATAGACATTGGTGGTCAAGATAGTAAGGCTATCGTAATATCTAAGAAGACCGGTAGCGTAATTGATTTCCAAATGAACGACAAGTGCGCAGCAGGAACAGGTCGTTTTATAGAAGTGATGGCTGGAGCTCTTGAAGTACCTATCGATGAAATTGGAGAATTAGCTCTTAAATCTAAGAATCCAGCTTCAATTAGTTCAACCTGCACTGTTTTTGCTGAGTCAGAGGTTATATCTCTTTTTGCAAAGGGTACAAATAAGGAAGATATAGCTGCGGGAATTCATAAATCAATTGCGAAGCGAGTCGCAGGGATGGCTAAACGTATAGGAGTCGCCCCTCTTTTAGTTTTTTGTGGGGGAGTCGCTAAAAATATAGCAGTTAAAAGTTTTTTAGAGCAAGAGTTAGGGTTTGATGTTGTCATTCCAGTACTTAACGGAACAAGCACAGCTCAGCTGACGGGAGCCATTGGAGCGGCACTAATTGCAAAAGACCAAGATAAAAGCTGATTTTTTTCAACTTTTCTTTTGAAATTTTAAGAATTGGTCAATTATGAAAAATTTTATGAATAATTGACCCTTTTTTGATTAATAATTCAAAAACGTAAAAAACTAATATGGATAATTTAGAGATTTTATCTGATTATGCATCTTTTTTAAGAGATAAAAAAGAAGAAGGAAAAAAAATTGTAGCATTTATTTCTCATGATAATATTCCTGAAGAATTGTTAGATGCTGCTGGTTTTGTTCCTTTAAGATTAATATTCGCCGGAAATGATGATTTAATGGATGCTAGTCATGATTATTTGCCTCCTTCTACTTGTGCATTTGCTCAATCATGTATTGGGCTATTTTCTCTAAAGCCTAATCAATATAATTTTTTAGATTTGGTAGACTACTTTATTGTTTCAAATCATTGTGTAAGTGATATATGCGCTTCAGAAATTATAAGTAGATATTTTAATATTCAAAGATTGGATTTTTATCTCTCTTACACAAAAAACGAAAATAGTCTCAAATATTTCAGACTAGAACTGACAAATTTAATTAAGCAATTAGAAGAAATTCAAGGTTCCCCTATTGATAAGGAAGCTTTATTAAATAGTATTAAAAAATATAATAATTTCAAAAAAATCCTAAAAAAGATTAACGAATTACAAATTAAAGGTTCTATAAAACTCACACTTCTACACAAAGCAATGTTATTTGGTCCGGAGATAACATCCGAGTTAGAGGAATTTTATAATAATATTAACCAGAGTGAAAATCGATCTATAGAAAATTCGAAAGATATCTTATTGACAGGATGTTCTATATTTTTGAATGATTACTTAATTGATTTGATTGAAGAAGGGGGTGGAAATATAACCTTCTTTGATACTTGGATTGGATTTAATTATTATTCTCAAATAATAGACGATACAATAATTAATTCATCCAGAGATCCCATAGATTTATTGATTCATCGATTCAAAAATAATGTTTACGGAGATCATTCAGTACCAAATTTCTTAGAAAATAGAACAACTTTAATAAAAAACTATTACATTGAACACAAAAGTAAAACTGGGAGAAATCTAGGAGTTATTAATCATATCATTAAATTTTGCGACCATATGTCTATAATGTCAAGTCATTTGAAAAATCAGTTACAAAGTGAGGGGATTCAAGTAATGAACTTGGAAAGAGATTATTCAAGAGCAAATCGGGGACAATTAACAACTAGAATAGAAGCGTTTTTGGAGATGATGTAAGAATGAGTTTAGTGGCGGATGAATTAATTAGATTCTCTTCTGTTTTGAAAATAGCATTCAATTTTTTAAATGGAAGAGATTACTTAAAGAGAAAAAAATTTAGAGAAAAGAAGAAATTAATATCAATAGGCCTTCCTTTTTCAGATTTAGTTTATAGTTTTCCAGATTTAATTCCAGTTTTTCCAATAAGGATGGAAAAATTTAAGATCAATAAGTATCTCACTTATTTAGGTTCAGCTTCTGATCTATTCGGAATGAAACGTGTTTCTGATTTTCTTGGTTTTGTTAAGAATCTTGGAATAAAAGAGATCAGTCAAACAATAGATAACATTATTGAAGATGTTATAGAAACAATAAATGAAAAATATAATCAAATGTATGAACTCGGCATGGAAAATGGTATTTCGAGTGATTTTTGTTATGGAATTAAGTCTCTTTATGGAATGCACGTTTCTAAAGGAAAAAATTGTGATGCAAATCTCAATTTTACCATAAGATGTAGTGCTTGGAATAAATATTTAGAATCTATTAAAACAATTGGTAATCCTTCTAAACAAATTTGGATTGACATACCACCCAGAAATATAGGAAATTCATTAGAGCTTTTTGTTGATAATATATCTAAAGGATTAAATGAATTGGAACAAATAAGCAATTATGATTATAGTGATAATGCATTAAGAAATCATTTTCAAACAGCCAATCAAATTCGTCAATCTTATAAAAAAATAATCTATGAAATAAGTCCTTCTGATTTTTATCCGTGCAATCCCGCAACCTTTAGTGAGATTCTGGCATTATTAAACATAAGCTTCCATGATTATAACTCCAATCCTGCTCGATTTAGAGATAATATATCTACTTTATTAATGGAAATGAAAGAGAGAATTGGGAATAGAATAGGTATGGATGTATCAAAAATGCCGAAAATTTTGGTTACGCCTATGTTTGGTGGTTGGGAACCAAAATGCCACGACATCATTTATGAATTAGGAGGCAGAGTTTTATATGGAGATTGGGATTTGTTATTATTTCTAGATGATATACCAATATCAAATAGATCAGATCCAATCGAAGCTTATGCTCAATATTTAATGAATGTGAACTCAAATGGGATTGGATGTGATAATAACACTTTAACAGATTCCTATTTAAGATTAGCTAAGAATCTGAATGCTGATGGGCTTGTTTTTGTCCAATTATTTGGCTGTCATTCCATTTCCAATTGCTTTACTATGTTAAAAGAAAAGATTCGTCGAGATTTAGAAATACCTAGTATTGCTATTAATTTCAATAAGATGGGTGAAAATGTAGAACAAATAAAAACTCGTTTAGGAGCCTTTATGGAAATGTTTAAATAGATTTAACTCTCTCTGAATCGGAAAATCACTTGATAGATTGTTTGGTGACGCATTCTCCTAACAAAAATTAACAAAATTGTTAATATTATGGAAAAAAACAGTTATAACAATTATAAATGTGATAAACTCTTCGTCTATGGTACATTACAACGTGGACAAGACCGAAATTATGTCCTTAAGGGATTAAAATATGAAAAAGCTACTCTATTGAATTATCGAAAACTAAAACCACATTCTTTGGGATTTCCATTTATTATTAAGGATAATAATTCTATTGTTAAAGGAGAGGTTTATTACGGTGTTGGACAATCTCTCATTAATCAAATCGATATGATTGAAGAAGAGGGGAAATTATATAATAGAATTTTGGTAAAAGTAAATTTAGAAGATGGAAGAGAAACAGAAGCCTATACATATTACCCATCAGAGATTTTAGTTAAAAATTATACATGAATCATTGGAGGATGTTAATGAGTGAGGAAAATTCCCGGGAAAATGAGAAAAAAAACAAAGTAATTCTTATAGATAATTATTCTCGAGGTCTATCTACAGATAGAATAACACGAATAGAAAACATAATAAATAACTGTATAGCAGAAGTAAAGTTAACAACTATCCATTTTACTCAATTTAAAACAGAAATGGCTAAAGAGTATATGGGGATAATTTTATCAGGTTCTGAATTAAATGTCTCTAGTTTTTATTATGACGAGAAATTAAAAAAAAAATTTAAACCTCAATTAGAATTAATTCAACGAACAAATAAAATCCCAATCCTTGCACTATGCTTTGGATTTCATTTAGTTGCTTTTGCATTTGGTACACAAATATGTAGAATGGGATTAATTGGTTTAGACGGGAGGATAATTTTTATATTACTTAATAAAACAGACGAATTAATAACTGAAAAAAATATTCCCGTAAATGTCCATCATCTTGATTTTGTATCTCCAAATGATAGTAAAATTCAAAAAAATTTTGAGATTATTGGTACTTCCCAAACAATGGGTTATAGAATGGTTCAATATATGAAACATCGCGAACAGCCTATTTTTGCTGTTCAATTTCATCCAGAAACTCATAATCCTTATTATTTTCATCCCGACTTATTTGATGAGAGGATTGCAGAAAAAACTGGGATAATAGGAGAAAAAATTATTGAAAACTTCATATGGATGTGTTCTTACACGAAAAACCAATAAATGAATTTAATATAAATTCTCTCTTCCCAATATGCATATTAAAAGCATTTTTCATTTTTCCTTAGAAGGGAGCATCATACATCCACATTTTTCGCAGAATTCTAACTTTTTTACTTAGCTTTAATCTTACTTTTCTATGATATTAATCATTTTATTAAATATGGTTATTTATTTAAGTATTATCATTTTAGAATATTATAATTTCTTAATATTTAATTATTATAATAAATAAATTTAAATAAAATCTTGCTCTATAA
>JAEOTV010000103.1 GCA_016839635.1 Promethearchaeota archaeon
AATTCCTTGGATCAATTTTAGATTCCTCTTGAATAGTTTATTATATTTCAGTTATTGAAATATATATAATAATTTCTTAAGTAACTTATTATTATTAATTTTATTTAATTTACGTGTGAAAATTCAAATATAATATTAATATCTATATTAAATGGCAAACATAAACTTATAAAAGAATAATTAAAAAAAGAATTAATCAAAATTGGATAATTAAGTTTTTTAATTAACATTATTTAATTATTTCTTAAGAATTATTTATTACAAGTATTTAATTTTAATGATTCAATTTAATAGAATATTGATATTAGAATATCCAAAGTGTTGGTGATAAGTTTCAATTAAGAAAATCAATAACCAAAGAAATAACAAAACATATTTCTTTATATTAGTCTTATCTATTTTGTTTTTGTCTATTATCATCTCTAATTTTAACACAAATTACTATTTAACACAAGAATCTGATTCACAAAATTTGCATACCTCAGCAGAAGTACCATATTCTAGGCAATGGCTTGCTAATAGGTATTTTAGTGATGATACTGCATGGACAGCAAGCGAAGAAGGGGATGGGTCTGATGTTGATGCATTAATAAGCGACGGTTCAGGAAATTATTTTATTTATGGTGATTCAGGTAGTCTAAGAATTGATGATCCTCTTAGCGATGCAGATTGGACAGCAAATATAAATCCAGACTTACCTATTCTACCAAATCATTATGAAGTTAATTCTTCAGGATGTCATGTTTCGCATTTATGGGATGAAAACATAAATCAAACTCGCAATCGACCAAGTGTGCGGTGGCAAAGAACTATAAATATGCCTGTTGATATGAGAGATTACATAATAACTTCTGCTTCACTTAATGCTGATTTCAATGCAACAGTGACAGTTTCTCCATGGAATAATGGGGGAATAGATAGAGAGGGTGATACTGGTTTAGATGCTTACTCTACAGGCGATTATACAGAATTTTATATTCTTCTTTCAGATGTAGCAGAGACATTCCCCCCAATTAGAGTAGCATATAATCATACAGGTGATCTTGGGCGAGATAGTCCTGCTTTAGGCAGTTATCCTGATACTCCAATGGATGTAGTGCCTGAAGATGTCTTAAAAGATGTATTAACATCAGTTTTGGAAAATGATGGTTTTAACTTTATTATTACACTAGGAATTGATATTTATTGTGAAGACAATGAAATCGGGGTAGATATTGATAGATGGAATGAGTTAATAATTAGATCATTTAATCTTACTTTTTTATATGAAAAGAAAATTGACCAATTTACTTCAATTTCATGGGAACAAGCGGGAGCCCAAATTACTGGAGAAAATACTCAAATAAGAACTGCTCTGCTAAACTTTGATTTCAAAATTAATACTACTTGGCCTTCTATCGCATCTCCAAACTCAGAAATTCGTGTGTTTATTAATGATAAACAACTAACAGAATCAATTAAATTAAGCAGAGCTGAGATTAATCTACAGCAGGCTTATCCTGGGAGAATCGATGTAACGTCATTTATATCAAAGGATATTGAAATCGAGCTTAAGATTCAAGTTTTTTTAGCAGATGAATTTGGTTTAGCTGAGGAAATAACAATATCAATTGATAATGTCTTTTTTGCGATTACATATGTTGTATTCACAGATGACTTTTTCCGAGAACCACTATTTTTTAGGATATTACTAATTGTTGCTAGCGTTGCAGGTTTATGCATTGGAGGTTATCTCTTTGCTTATCAAAGGGTTTTAAAATATCCACGTCCTGTAAGAAAAGTAAGAAAATTTAAAAGAACATTAGCAAGAAAAAAAGAACCTACAGTACTTATTATAGATAGAGAAAAGGCTTTTAAGAAGGAGTATAGTAAAGAATTACATAATACGTCTTCATTTCTAAAAGGAAAACCAACAGAAGAAGCCAAAGCTATTAAACCACCAATTCCATCAAAACAACCAAATGAACCAAAAAAACTACCTGAAACTAATAAAGAGATATAGAAAATTATGGAGGTTCAATAATATGTTGAGAAAAAAGAAAAAATTTGAAAAGATTCTTATAATAATGATTTTTTTTCTGATACCATTATTTTCTAGTATTTTTATCTCAGAATTATTTACTTATAATACTAATTTTGATATACAAACTGAAAAACTTAAGAATTCAAGAGTGGAATACCATCTGAATAATTCTTGGATTGATAATCCTACATTTGATGGTACTGGACAACCTTGGGAATCAAGAATAGAAGGAGATTCAAGAGACGTATATGGAAATATTTCTCAGGGTCAAGCAAATTATAAAATAATTGGTGATGCTGGACAAATGCAGATTGATGATCCACTTAACAATATAGATTGGCATGATTTTAACAATCCAGAATTTCCAATATCTCCTGATACTAATGGAAGTTCTTCAGCAGGCTTATATATTACTCACGAATGGAATGAAGGTGTTGATCAAACTCGAAATACACCTAGCATTCATTGGAGAAGAACTATAACAATGCCAGTTAACATGTCAGATTATATTATTTCAGATGCTTCACTTGAGGTAATTTTTAATGCTACAGTTACTGCTGTTGGATCAAATCCTTTACAACCACATATAGGAGGAATTGAACGTCCAGGTGATTATACAGAATCAAATCCTCCTTCTGTACCACAATTTGGTATAGGAGATTTCGCAACCTTTTATGTACTAGTTTCAGATATTGATAATAGTAACTCATTTTTACTTGCAATAAACCAAACAACAGATCTCGGTCAGGATTCTCCAGAAATATCAAATTATACAGATACTCTTCTTGATACTATTCCAAAAAACATTCTAATTTCTTATTTAAACTCAATTTTGCAATATGATTATTTTAATTTTGTTATCACTTTAGGGATCGATGTATATTGCGAGGATAATGAATATAATGTTGACATTGATACTTGGGACATGCTTATCATGCGATCTTTTAATTTAACCTTTTCTTATGAGAAAAAAATTGATCAGCATACTTCATTTATATGGGAACAAGTAGGAGATGCAATAACAGGAACAAACGTTCAAGTAACAAATGCAAATGTAACATTTAAATATAAAATTGATACACCTTGGCCAGTTGGATCCTCTCCAAATTCTGAAATTAGATTACTGTTCAATAATAATTCAATGACAGAAACAATTAAATTAAGTACAGCTAACAATTCATTCCAAATAGCAAAAGAGGGTGGATTTGATGTTACTTCTCTTATTTTAAAAGATGTCAACATAACACTTTCAATCCAAGCTTATATGGCTGACGAGTTTGGTTTAGATCAAAACATTACTATATCGGTAGATGATGTTTATTTAACAATTTCATATATTGAGATTTTTCGAGAATTTTTTAATGAACCATGGGTATTTGCAGCACTATTAGTTTTTGCTAGTGTGGCTACTGCAGGTCTTGGGGGGTATTTTATTGCATATCAGAGAGTTCTAAAGTATCCTAGACCTGTTAGAAAAGTCATGAAATATAAAAGAACTTTGAGAAGAAGTCAAACCCCGGAAGTCGCTATTATGCCGCGAGATATAGCATTTAATATGGCATATACACATGAATTGGCTACTACTTCTAAATTACTAAAAATAAAACCAAGTGAGGGAAAAAAGTCAACCATCACAGGAAAAGAAGCTATTGAAAAACCATCTGATAAAATTATGGAAAAGCAAATAGACTCTGAAGAATTAATTACCAAATCATTAGAGAAAAAAGAAGAATTAGATGAGCTAGTTAAAGATTCTATACAGGATGGGTCAAAAGCGGATAAGTCCTAAATTTTTTTAATCTAATTTTTTTAAACAAGCCATTACTACAGCATCCTGATAACTCCCTTGAAAATTTAAATATTCCTTTAATATGCCCTCTTCAGTGAATCCACATCTTTCAAACATATTTATTGACCTTCTATTTTCTTTCGCTATATAAGCTTCAAGTCTATTTATTTTGAGATGATGAAATGCTATATTTTTAAGTAAATTTAGAGATTTTTCTGCTAATCCTTTCCTCCAAAATGAAGGAATTAACCATATACCTATCTGAGCTCGATGATGTTTCCAATTAACATTCCAAAGACTTATCGACCCAATTTTTAATATATCAACGTCATGAATTTCGATGATATAATTAAATTGAAGTTTATTATCCCAATATCTTAAATAACCTCTAACTAGTCTCTTTGAATGTTCTAATGTCTTTAATGGTCCAAGTGACAAAAAAGTTATCAAATCTTTGTCATTAAGGCTTTGAAATACAAACTCTATATCATCTTTCGAAATTTTCCTAAGGAAGAGATTGCCATCATTAATTTCTTCAATAATTTCTGAGTAGTCAACCATATTATAAAATTCAAGCGTATTATCTCATATAATAAAAAATTTATTTATAAATATTTCAAAAAAAAAAAGATTAAAAAATAATATGAAAAAATGGAATTTAATATTATTTATATTCCACCAGTGAAGTTCGGGTCTCTTTTTTTTAGAAAAGCTTGGATACCTTCATTAACATCTGCAGACCCAGCATTAACTCCAAAACCTAACATTTCAAATTGATTTCCAATTTCTATAGGTACTTGGGTTCCGAATTTTACTGCTTTCTTTATACATAATAGACTAGTTGTAGGTCCATGTCCTAACCATGAAGCTTTTTCATGAATAAGCTTTTCAAATTCTTCTCCATCATCACAAAGATAACTTACATGTCCCCATTCAAGCATTTTCTCTGCTGGTACACGTTCTCCGAAATAAATCATATTCAATGCTCGATTTATCCCTATACGTCTTGCCATTCTTTGAGTCCCTCCATTTCCAGGAAAAATTCCTCTACCTATTTCAGGAAATCCAAAAAATGATCTTTTGGTAGCAATTAAGATATCACAGACAAGAGTTAATTCACATCCCCCTCCAAAAGCATACCCATCTACTGCTCCAATTACTGGTTTCGGGAATTGTTCAATTAACGAGTAATATCTATGCTTTTGCTGCATAGCTACAGTCCAATGAACAGGAACATTAAATTTTAATCCTTTTCCCATTGGAGAAGATAAATCCGCACCAGCAGAAAACGCGGGTTTTTTTGTAACATTTTTAGTTCCACGTAGGACTATACATCGAACGCTACTATCAGTTTCGAATTGTTCCATTGCTTCATAAATTTCTCTTAATGTTTGCGTCGTAAGTGCATTTAATTTATTTGGTCTGTTAATTGATACCACAGCATAATTACCTTCTTCATTTTTCTCTACTAAAACATGTTCAAAATTCTTTTCTGACATTTCATTAACCTCTTTTATATCGTTTTAACAATCTTCAATTTATAGATTTAAAGATATTTAGTATTATTTTTATTAAAATTAAAAATTTTCAAATTATATAATTCCCATATTCAAAGTATAAAAAAGAAAGTCAATTAAAAAAAATAAGAAGAAAATTAATTTGTTATTTATTTTCGCATTTCAAGGAATTTTCCTGTTTTCATAAATTCACAAGGTCTTAAATAGTCCTTGCCTGTCTTATCAGCTAATTCATCTAACATTTCAGTCCATTTTTGATACTGTTTTTTTCCCATGCCAAATGGTCCAGGTACATTCATTCCTGCCATATTTGCGTCATCAATAATTTTATATCCAGTAGCAACCCCTTCTTCTAATAATCGACACCCTTCATTTAAAAGTATAGCCATTTGCATCTCTGCTGAAAATAAATTTGCCGTTGTTGATTTATCAATAGTAGGTCTCCCTTTGGGTGTAAGATTTTCTTTCCAATTATAGAAACCTTGTCCTGTCTTTCTACCAAGCTTATTCTCTTCAACTAATTTTGTAATTACTTTACCTGGTTTGAAATCAGAGGAAAGTTTTTCAGCATAATAATTATCTATATGATACAATGTATCAATTCCAACGTAATCTGTTAATTCAACGGGACCCATTGGTGCTACTTTGGCAACATCAGCATCAATTTGTTCCCATGGTATTCCTTTTTCAGCTGCTTGATCAAATATCCAATGTAAATAAATATGGACTGGTGCATTTAATCTATTTACGATAAATCCAGGTCTGTCCTTTAATACAGGAGCGATATATCTTTTACCTCTGAGGACTGGAAGACTTTTAGCAACATCCATCGCTTTATTAAATGTTTCATCTGAAGTGTCATCACCCTTAATAACCTCAATGCAAGCCATTAATGGAACTGGATTAAAGAAATGTATGCCGCAAACTCTATCAGGAGCGCCACAATCTTTACCTATCTCAGTAATACTCATTGTAGAAGTATTTGAAGCGAAAATGATATGTGAAGGACCATTATCCATTGTGGTTTTACTGACCTGTTTTTTAACTTCCATTTTTTCAATAACTGCTTCAATTACCATATCAGCTTCTTTCACAGCCGATGCTAAATCAGTTGATTTTTTACATCTTCCCATTATATCAGCAGTAGTAATTCCTTCTCCTAATTTGCCTTTCTCTTCAGATTTCTTAACACCTACTTCTATACCTGAATAGGCTTTATTAACTAAATCATCATTAATATCAACTAATGTGACATTGTAACCTGCCATTAGAGCAACTTGAGCAATACCCTGCCCCATAAGGCCTACGCCTAATGTTATTATATTTTTTATATCAGTCATTTTTTCATTTCAACCTCTTAAAATTAACTTTAAAATAGAATTTAGTAATGTTAAATTTAAGATCAATTATAATTTTTATTCCAAAATTATTGAGAAGATCAAATGTTTTATTTATAAAAAACTAGTTCTTCAACACATACATCTTTCTCAATATCATTTTCAAGAAAATTGATCTCAACTTTTTTTATTTTATTCCCAATTAATTTCTGAAATGCTGTTTCGAAATATCCCTTATTAGTTCTACAAAAAGATTTACCATAATTCAATTTTTCACGATGACTAATTGGTGTCCGTAAAAAACAATGATTTTCGATTATAATTCTAACTTTATCATCATATTGCTGAATATTTCTTATTTGGATTGAATAATAGTCTTTTAATTCCTCCATTAAAATAACCAAAGCTTCCATTATTTCAAATTCTTCTTTAGCATATTCCCTTTTTAATCTCTCCGCAATCTGGGTCCCGGGGAAAACACCTATTTGATATAAAATGGAAAGTAAACTATTACGGCCAAAAACGTCATAAACTTTATAGACTAATGATTCAGAAATGATTTCAAATCCCTTAACTGAATTGATATTTTCAATCGGATTTTGAATTCTTTCATTTATCTCCTTTATGTATCCTTCCACTATAAAATACCCCTAATTTCAAAGAGTAAGTCTGCAAACTTAAAGTGCTTAATAAATAATTATTGGTATTGATCTATTTAAAACTTAATTTTAAACTAAGCTGTCAAAAAAGAGAAATAATTTTACAATTATTTAGCAATTTCATTAATTTTAACAATTTTCCTCACTGCTTTCTCAACCTGGTCATCAATAATTTTAAGAACTTTTCTATATGTTTCATTAGATGTATAATAAGGATCTATAATGTCAATGTCATAAGATTCTCCGTTAAACTCCTTCAGTGTAAATGTTTTTCTTTTAATCTCTCGAATATTATTAAATGTATTTTTAATATCATTTGAATGGCTAGTTTCCATTGTAAGAATTAAATCCTGTTTTTCTAATAATCTTCGATTTATAATTTTTGGAGTAAAATTTAAATTTTTAATGCCTTTTTCAATTAAATATTTCTGAGACTCTGGTTGCATATAATTAAAAGCATTAAAAAATCCACAAGAGTCGAATTCCAATTCTACATCAAGTTTTTCAGCATGATAACGAGCAAGATATTCTGCTGCTGGAGATCTTGCAGTATTACCTAGACATACAAAGAGAACTCGCCTAATTTTATTCACGTTTAGTTTGGATTGAACATTCCCTAGAATCTCAACCTAAAATCATAAATTTCAGAAAAAAAGAGAAATTAGCACTTAAAGATATTTCTTCTCATTTAGGAGAATTATTAGG
>JAEOTV010000034.1 GCA_016839635.1 Promethearchaeota archaeon
AAAAACCCAAGCCTCGAATCCTCAATTCTATTGCTATGACCAATAGTCATGCCTCTCCACACCCTTACTATAAAGCGTAAATACCTATAGTTACGGCTGCTCCATCCCTGGCCTAACCGATTTTCTAATTACGGGCTTATATCTTTCCTTCAAAAGACACTGCTCTGATACCTACCATTATAGGGAGTGCTTCGACGAGAACATAACGCTGGATAACAACACTCATGAAGCCTTGACCTGGGCAATTTCCGCTATGAGGATTTTACGGTCCGTCCAGCAATGGGACTTCAGACCGCCCCAAAAGGTCCATTTTATTAAAATGTACCAATAATTAAAAATATATTGTCCTAAGAAAAATTACTAAAATAATAAAAAAATCACTGCTAATACTAAATGCCTGCAATCTTTATTTTGGTACAATTTCTTTATTTAATTTTCGTTTCAGAATGGAAATAAACTCTTTTGTATCTGGAAAAATATAAACCAATTCCTCCCCATCATCTTCAATAATAATTTCTTTGGAAAAGCTTCCGTCAACTTTAACCTTTAAATCGTTTAAAATCATAAATGATAGATATGAAGACTAGGTTCAAAAGTTCATATAGCACGGTGATAATATCATAATAAATAATTCAATTTAAAGAGAAAGTTAATTAAAAGAACATATTTCCATTTACTCTTAGTTAAATAGAAGCTGATCTAAATAAGTTCTAATCTGGTTATCTGAGGAACTTCCGTTTTTAATTATATTACTAAAATATCCACTTAAATGCATTTTAATTTCAGTATTAAGATCTCGAATGTCAATATAATTATATGTACTTTTAAGTTTTTCAGAGTCAATTAAAGGTTTTATGTGTTTTTCTACTAAATTTAGGATAAAACCGACAACAGCTCTATTCACTTTTCTTTTATCATTCTCAGATAATTCATAATCACTATTAATTGCTTTATCTCGAATATCATTCAATTCCAATAGTATTTTCTCCATCTCTACCGATAGCTCTAGGGCTTTTATTTTCTTCGCCAAATCTTTATTGATTTCCGCTGAGAAAAGAGAGTTGCAATAATTTTCTAAATTTGCATAAAACCGTACTAAGAGTTTGAAAGCATCTTTTATCTCGTACATATTTTCAAATGTTGCTAAATTTAAACCGTTCAAGGAGGCATCAATATCATTTTTAACCTTTTCTGCAATAGTTGCTAAGTATTGTGAATAATCTTCAAATGGAAATCCAAAATAATAATTATTATATTTTTCAGTAATCTCCTTAACGTCTGGTCTCTGAGCTTGAATTTTTTCCTTTTTCACAATTTCTTTAACAAACTTTAATACATAATTACATCTAGGACAATATGTAATCCAAGAGCTTAAAATTACTTCAGTTGGTTTAACTCCTCTTGAACTAATATAGCCATTAAATCCCGATAATTTTTTTCCATCAGAAGTCGAAAATATTGTCTCTTCTGGATAAAAGGTTCTGGGAATGAATTTTACATTACAAACTGGACATTTTAGTTTTTCCTTATGCTTCATGACTCTATTAACAACGTATTTTAATTATTATAATATTGACTTAAAAGTCTCAATTACATCATATTTGCATGTACAATTAGTAATATATATACAGAAATAATATGTGCATACTACTTTTTAAAATAGATATGTATTCGATCTCTTGCATTATTTATCAGAAAACAGCAATTATAATTTAATCTAAAAAATTGCAAATAACTCGCTAATAATTAAAAGAACTATTATTTTCACCAATTTAGGTGATTTTATTACAGGGGATAAGGATTCAATTAAAAAAAGATTTTCCATTCTTAATTTTAGGTTTACTAATTATTTTTAATTGTTCTTCTTTCTTCGTATTGAATATTCGATAACACTAACTCTAATATTGATGATAATAATTGAGGAAATTGTTAGATAGAAAATTTCTTTAAATTATAAATTATATTTATTGGGTCAACTGAAAGATATATGATAATTTAAATATGTGATATTTCTCACAATTGTTGACAGGGAATATAAATGAATGAAGATAAGAAATTTATGGTATTTGAACTTGATTATTTGGGAGAAAAGAGGAGAGTTGAAACAACGGAAGAGGATCTTCAATCTTTTTTGCTATTACATCCAGAGCAAGTATATATAATTATTCGTGAAGATTTAAGAAGAATTTTTGTTTGGAAGGGACCAAAATCCGCAACCCGTGATAAATTCGTGAATTCTAGAACTACCATAGCTCTCCAAGAAGAACTTAGAAGGGAGTGTGGACTCCATCCTTGTAAGGTTATCTCAGTAGATGTGGGAGATGAACCTTTAGAATTTTTAAGTGCTTTTAAATTTCCAAACACTGGAAATGCATTAAGGAAAATTAGGCGTATGATGGGAGAAACCCGAGAGTTATCGCTCTCAAGAAAATATCTTCCAGAAGTTTTTACTGCTGATCTGCTAGAGAATTCCAAAGCTGATGAGCTTCCAACTTTTAAACCATTTGTAATACAATATTTTGAGTCATGTGGAATTGTAGTCAGAGTTCTTGAGACAAAGATAAAATTTTATGGAGATATAGTCAAACCTAAAATATTTTGATAAAGATATTTAAGATAATAGATAGTAATAGGTAGATTTTGATTAATATACAGAATATAAGTAAAAAGAGATGGTAAGATCGAAAATATGAAAATTGGTTCGATTCTTATTCGTTGTTATGAACTCGATAAAATGTTGGCGTTCTGGCAAGAAGCGCTCCACTATATCCCTAGGGCCCCTGCGAAGGGTGGTTGGGTGGTTCTTCGTGATCCTAAAAGAAAAGGTCCCAATATTATTTCTATATATATTATTTCTTTATATATATTATGAGTTATCAATAATATGTGGAAAATACTACTTTTTAAGATATAGGAGTTTTCGATCTCTAGGATTATTTATTAGAAAACAGCAATTATAATTTAATCTAAAAAAATATAAATTAAAAACAAATTATTACAATTTTAAAAGAATACAATAAGGGATTTATAATGTCAAAAGAAGTCGTCTATATTAACGCGAACATTCTTGAAAATTTTATGATGGATGTTTTTGGTGGACTTGGGGTGCCAACAGAGGATGCTAAAATTATTGCTGAAGTTCTAATTACATCTGATCGAAGAGGGATTGATTCCCATGGGATTCAACGATGTAAGATGTATTATGATAGGATTAAAGCGGGTATTTATGAAGTACACACAAAGATTGATATTATTAAAGAGGGACCAACTACAGCATTATTGGATGGTAACTGTGGAATGGGACATGTTATTGCATATAAAGCTATGAGTATGGCGATTGAGAAAGCAAAAAAATATGGTCTCGGGGCGGTAGCTGTTCGCAATTCTACACATTTTGGAATAGCTGGTTATTATAGTTTAATGGCAATTAAAGAAGGAATGATTGGATTGGCAGTAACTAATGCTCGACCTTCCATTCCTCCCACTTTCGGAGTAGAGCCAATGTTAGGTACTAACCCTTTAACAATCGGAGCACCTACTAACGAGGAATTTCCATTTCTTTTAGATGCTGCAACCTCAATTATTCAGAGAGGGAAAGTTGAGGTATACGAGAGAATTAATAAAAATCTCCCTGAAAATACAGTTATTGATGAAAATGGTGAATTTCTTACAAATGCAGGCAATGTTCTAAAAAAAATGGGAGAGAAAAAAGCAGCACTACTCCCTTTAGGAGGAAAAGGCGAGGATACAGCAGGATATAAAGGGTATGGATATGCTACTATAGTTGAATTATTATCCTCCGCTTTACAAGAAGGAATCTATTTAAGAGACACTATTGGTATTGAAGAAGACGGACAGAAGAGATTAAAAGTCGGACATTTCTTTCTGGCAATTAATACTGAGAGTTTTATAGGTATTGATTCATTTAAACGAACAGCTGGAAAGATCATGAAAGATCTTAGGAACTCACCAAAAGAACCAGGGGCAAAAAAAATTTATACAGCTGGAGAGAAAGAATATATCGCATACTTAGAAAGAAAAAACACAGGAATTCCACTTAATGAAAGCTTACAAAATGATATTAAAGTAATGCAAAAAGAGCTAAATTTGAAAAATTATAATTTCCCATTTTAATCTCTCTTTATTTTTCATATTAAAAAAATCCAGAAAAATTCATAAAAAAAATGCGGAATCACTAACAATCACCTTATGTTAAATAGGATTTTGATTAAATAGAAAGGTATATAATTAATCTCTATCACAATTTTTATTTTCTCTTTAATAATATGATAGAAAAAGCAGTAGAAGAAGTGATCAAACCTAATTCTGATGAACTCGTATACGTTGAACATGAAGAACTTAAGCAATTTATGAAAGATGTCTTTGTTGGTCTTAAAGTTCCGGAGGAGGACTCTGAGATTATCGCAGATGTACTTATTAATTCGGATCTTAGAGGAGTTGAATCTCATGGTATTCAGCGTTGTAAAATGTATTATGATAGAATTAAAGAAGGAATATATAATCCAATAACAGAAATAGAAATAATAAATAATAATAATGCTACAGCT
>JAEOTV010000104.1 GCA_016839635.1 Promethearchaeota archaeon
AATGCAATTCATAAACCACGAGAAGGTGTATTTTTGAGAGTTCCAGAAGATCGAGATTATCGATATTGGAGTCTAAGAAATACTATAAAGCGTTGGCCTTTTTGGCTTGCTCACAGGTTCCCATTTCCAGGGATTATGGATAATATTTGTTTTAAAACGTTTGGTGTAAAAACAAAAATGAGTAATTCTCTATTTGAAGGGTGGGTTGATACAGAATTTATGGAATTTGGGAAAGATGTTGTTATAGGACAAGGTGCTATTATACAATCTGCTGTGATAATAGGCAATCTCTTAATAATCAGAAAAACGGTTATTGAAAATGATGTACGAATAGGTTCACACGCAATCGTTATGCCAGGGGCATATATAGGACATAATTGTATCCTAGCAGCTAATTCGGTAACAACTGTTGGGCAAATATTAGAAAGTGGGTATATATATGCTGGTATTCCTGCTAAAAAATTTAAGAAGAACTATTTTTTTGAAGATGATTTAGAAGATAAAATAGGTTCTGTTGAGGATGTTGAGGCATTAAGAGAAAAATATGAAGAAATTTATACTAGGCGATACGATGAGCTCAAAAGAAAGGATCGTCGTGAATTAAAAAAAGAAAAAAAAGAAGAAGAAAAGAAAAGATTTGATACTGCAACAGAGGAATGGGAAGATGTCGATGATGGTTTTGGCATATAACAACTAAGTATGAAGAAGGATTAATTTATAAAATGAATGAACAAACTGAAGAAAGCAACTTAGGAAATCAGAACGAGATAGTGAAGGAAGAGATTAAGCTTCAATATCATATATACATTTTAATTTTCTTTTTAATATTTTATAGTTCATGGGTCATTCCTGGTATTTTCTTTTTTTGGTATTTTCTTCAGATTTTTATTCCATTTTTTTTAGAAACTACCAATTTTTTCGCTATCTTTATTCAATTAGAGTCCTTAATTGGCTTTTTGTTAATGCCAATTGTACTTATTGGTTGTTATTTCATGCATTTAATTCTTATAGGAATATCTACTAAGATTTTTTGGGGAATATCTGAAAAGATCTCTCCGTCTAAAGAGGGAGTGATTCCACGAAATGTTAGTAGCAAAGCAGCGAATTATTATCATATAAGAGGATTTATGATTAAATATGGGAAGAATGGATATGCAAAAGGAATTTTCCCCTGGCTCAGTAATTGGTTTTTTAATTTCATAGGAGCTAGTAAAATAGGTAAAGGTACGACGTTAGAAGAATCTGTCGTTAGCGATAAGTTTATTGAAGTAGGCGATAACTGCTACTTAGGTGTAAATTCTGCTTTAGCAACGCATGTAGTGGAAGGTATATTTGGTAATATCTCATATTTTAAAGTTAAAGTAGGTGATAATGTTACCGGGGCGACAACAAACCTAATCGGACCTGGTTGCGAAATTCGCGATAATTCATTTATGCTTCCTTTAGCCTGTGCAACAAAACATAGTATAGTAGGGAAACCTCCTGTAATTAATTACTATTGGGGCATGCCCTTAAGACGTATATTCAGAAGAAAGCTAATGCAATATTTGGGGGTATCAGCTAAAGACTTAGAGAAAAATGAAAATATTAAGGGTTATGCTGATAAAGTATTACTGAAAAAATTGAAAGCTAAAGAACTCATTAATAAAACTACAGAAATACCGCAATTAACTAGCAAATTACCTGAGGATAATAAAGAGGTAGATGCTTTAACAGCAAAAGATTTAGAAGTTGATTTTGCTACGAGCTCTGCAATCAGTAGAGTTAATATAAAGTTTTTAGCTGTTTATATCCCAATTTTTTGGATAGCAGGGTTAGTAATTTCAATCTTTTGGTATTGGTATCTTTCTGGGGGGGATTGGACAATGATATGTGTTTTTCTTCCTCTCGCTATTTTTGGTTCAATTTACTTTTTTATTTTCGCGTGTATGCTATTTAGTAAACTATTCTTAATTCTTATAAATTTAATACACAAACCCAAAGAAGGTGTTTTTAAAGCCGAGATTGGTAATAAGGATTATGAATTTTGGATGCTAAGAACTGAATTAAAGAAGATTGTGTTATGGTTTATGCGTTATTCACCATTTCCGTGGTTAGACGTACTCGCTTTTAAATTATTTGACGTTGATATGGATACCTCTAGCCATCTTAATGATACTTGGTGTGATAGTGAATTCATTAAATTTGGACGTAAGAACTTAATTGGTCAAGGAGCCAATATTATGTCGAGTATGGTAATTGGTAAATATTTAATCATTAAAAAAGTAATATTTGATGACTATGTAATGGTTGGAGGTCATACAACCATAGTACCTGGGACGATTGTTGGCAAAGAGACAATTGTGGGAGCGATTTCAACTACAGCTTTTAACCAAGTTCTTGAATCTGGCTGGGTTTATACAGGAATTCCCGTTTTAAAATTTAAACCTAATAAATATTCGGGATCCCACAGAGAAATTCTTATGAAAAAAGATGTCGATGAAGCAAAGAAATATGAGTTCGAACATGAAGTTAACATAGATGCAGATAAAAAAGATTTAATCAAATCTGAAGACGAGATAAAATAAATTCAAATGCATTGATTATACAAATACAACTCCAAATTATTAATATTTTTAAAAAAAAACAGAAAAAAAAAGATATATAGAATCGAGGAATAGCGGTTTAGGCGTGGTTTATCGAGAAGCCATTTATTTAAACATATTCCTCATAGTTCTATATTTTATTTAGAATTCAACCCTTTCTGATTTCTCTCCCAATCTGATACTCCTTTAGTATTTAAGATTAAATATGCGAATTGTATTCATGTAAAAATCTGATGATGAGCCAAATGGCCAATAGCCCCAGCCTGGGAAGCCTCCACCTGTTGGATTATCAAATTGAGCACATTGCAAAAAGAATATTTTTGCTGTGCCTCCATCAAGAACTGCATCTGGAGGGAATGGTTCGCCTGGTGCAGGCCATCTCCAACCGGGTTCATAAGTGTATAAATCTCCAGCTCCGAGAAGCATCAGAGATTTTAGGTGGATTCCCATTTCTTGAGGTATATATGAAATTGCATCGAAGTATGGAAGCATACAACCTGCTTCTCTTGTTCCTGGTGGAATACCCCATGGGGCGTATCCGTCATATTCAGCATCAAGTATAAATTTCAATCTGAAGTAATAATCTCCATAACCAAACGAATGTAAATCTCCAGAATCTCCGAAATATCGCATACTCCAGATGGGGTCACCATTTTCATCATATAAAGCATCATACAACTCTATATAAATATCTTTTACGAATAAGTTTACCGTGATTTCTATTGATCCGTCGTGCAGAACCTTTTCTTTAACATAACCGCTATATTCATACGTATTCCCGGTAAAGATTCCATCTAGAGAATCAACCCACATCCAATAATCGTTACCTTTTCCATCATCACCAACATACGCCGTTTCCCATGGTACACCAATCCCGAAAGGACTATTTGTTACCCAATCATCAATAGGTCTGATATTTACTTCTAATTTTTGTTTCCAGCCATAAATTGCTGGTATGAAGCTAAAGAGGCAAATTCCTACAAATGTTAATACAAGCAATTGGGTTTTTATTGATTTTTTCATTTTTTCACCTTTTTTTTTCTAAATATTAAAAAAATCACCTGAACGATGATTAATATGAAGAGATGGTTTGGTTCCATTTATAGTTTTTATTGTCGGAGTTCCGCGGTAGTACCGAGTCATCATGGGAGTATTGCAAAATAAATATAAATAGAACTGTAACTTATTTCTATTTATATTCTAATTTAGATGCTTTGATGCGAAATGTCCGCAAAAAATTATCCTCCTCAAGAGGTTATTGACCATCCAATAGAGGAAAAGAAACGTTATGATCACATTATTCTCTGGATGTTATATAATAACGAAGAATGTGAATGGTCTGATTTTCTTCAGAGCCCGCTTAAAATTCCAACATCCTCTTTATCTCGCCACCTTAATATGCTAAAAGATGAAGGATGCTTAACTAAAGTATCAAAAGGACATTATAAAATAACAATAGGGGGGGAAAAGCAATTTCACGACTTATCTAAAGCGGATATAACAAAAAGAAAGTTAAGCTATCCTCCTGAAACGATTTTAAAAGCAGGAAGGAATTATGGAAACTGGATTTTATGGATGCTTTATAACAATTCATATTGTAAATGGTCTGACTTTCTCGAAGAACCTCTTTCTATTAATCAATCATCCTTATCAAAAGTAATGAATTTATTGATGAAAAATGGACTCGCTAGAAAAGACTCTGAATCGAAAGAATATACAATAACACAATCAGGTAAAATTCAATACTCAAGAATACTTCATGATTATAATTTAGATAGACAAACAATTTTAGAAGAAGAAAGCAAACGACTAGAGGAAATAACGATAAAAACAATCAACTTTTTTAATACTTATAATATTAATGATGCGCGTACTCAATTTAGATTTCTAAACAATATTTTAAATCTGGATTACAATAGAGTCGAATCAATGTTGAAAAACGAGGTAGATTTTCATAAAATTTTATATTTCCTTTCGATAAACCATCCGAATCAATATCCCAATTATATTTCTCCTGTAGAATTTTCAAAAAAATACAAAATTAAGGAGAATACCTTAACCTATTATATTGATCAAATTGTGGAAAACAGCATATACCAAATCAAATTTTTTGAATTAAGAGTTTCACCAAATAAGTGCTATTATTTTCAGGAGAATGAAAAACTAGAAACAATGATAAGGGCAATTACAGAAGATCATATAACAGAGTATACCTACTTAAGTAAATTATTTGCCAGATCATTTGATTTTGATGCTATTGTTAATGAAATCTCAGATGAAATATGCGAATTTTTACTAAATAAAAATTTAAAGAGTGCTTTAAAAGAGTTTTTACCAGAATATATTAACTATTTAGCATATAAAATTGAAGCTGAAAAAAAATTAGTAGATTCCTATGATAAATTAGAGGGATTAATATGGCAAAATGTCTCGGAGATTACTAAGAAAGGCAGTCCAATATATAAGGAGAACCAGATAGAACAACAAATTGAGGAAATTAATGAAAATATAGAAGTAAATCCTAAAAAAATTGAATTGTATTATTTAAAAATTCAACTCATGATTTCTTCTGGTAAGATTAATCAGACTTTTAAGTTATTCGAAGATATGATAAAGAACTTTCCCGAGTATGAAAAAGATATTAAAGTCAAAAAAGCTTCTGTGCTTAAGAGAAATAATGAAATTGAAGCAGGTTTTAAGATTATAAATGATTTATTAAAGAGAGATCCTAATGATGTTGAATTACTTGTTTATAAGGCTTATTGGTTGCAATTCCTTAACAATAAAGAAGAATCGATAAATGCTATTCAGAGCCTAATCGAACAAAACCCAAAAAAGAGCACTTACTATGATACTTATGGAGAAATTTTAATGTATTTTGAAGAATATCAGAATGCTATCAACCAGTTTCAAAAAGCTATAGAAATTGGAACTAATGAATGGTATATTCATCAGACTTATATAAAATTAGGAATTTGTCACAAAGAGATGAGAAATATGGAGATAGCAGTCAAATATCTTAAAATGGGAAAAGAATTGACAATAAATTTAAGTGATGATAATATCAAACAAAAATGGATTAAAATTGCAGATATTTTCCTCGCAGAGATGGAAGATACATAAATAAATCTGAATAATTTCCGTCTAAATATATCATTCTTATTTCTCTTCTAGTTTTGAGTCATTATTCTCTTCTATTATTTTATAGTAGGCAATGTTATTAACAGGAGGTTTCTTTTCCTCTATTTTATGTTCTTCAATTTCTATAATTCGAGGATATGATTCTTGGATGGCAGATTCATTTTTTTTCTTTTTCAAAATAGAGCCACATTTCTTTTAAAACTTAGACATGATTTCTTTCGCAGAAGAATTTTAAATGATTATTTTAAATAATCACTCAAACTATTATTAAATTAATTATTCATAGAATAAAATTCGAAATATCCGATGATATCTAAGGTACTAATAATATTATCTAATGGGATTCTGTGTTATTCAAAAACATTTTTTGGTCATAACAATATTGATGATGATTTTGTAAGTGGCTTTCTAACAGCAATCCTCGATATTTCTCATAAGATCGGTGGGGGAGAGATAAGGTCTTTAAATTTTAGAAATTTTAATATTCTTTATTCTTATGATGACGAAAAACATTGTATATTTATATTACTTGCTGATATTAATGATTCAGAAGAGGAAATAAGACAAAGACTAGAATTAATGAAACATGAGTTTATCAAACGATATCGAAACGACTTAATAAATTGGGATTCTGATATTGCAAAATTTGAAGGTTTTGATGAGTTTGTAGAAGAAAATGTTTATATTCCCCCAAAAATATTAATGGTAGGCGAAAATGGAGTTGGCAAGACAGCAATATTGAATTTATTTCCAGGAGAATTAATAATTGAACTTGACGATGATATGAATGAAATTATCCAAAAAACCATTAGCTTATCAAATTCTAAAAGATTTAAGGAGTGTATCTTACGTGAAATTAATTTAGAAGACCTCGTAAATAATTCAATAATTTATCAGCAACTTTTAGATTCAGTAGATATAGTTTGTTTAGTTACTAATTCTGGAGCAACAAATCTAACCAATACTAGAACGTTATTCTCATTATTACAGCCAAAAGTAAAAAGGGGACAATTTTATGTCATTGCTAACTTCCAAGATATGAAAAATATATCTTTTGAACCAAATAAAATTGAAGATTTTTTTGGAGAGAAGACATTTGGGTTTTCAGCAATTATACCAGAAGCGAAAGAAAATATATATTCAATAATTAATAACATGCTAAAAACAAAAACTAACAATTAAGATTAAATTTAAATAAAGAAAAAAGAGAAAAATGAAAATTCAAGAAGATTTTGTTTTCCCCATATACATTTATGAAAAGACGATTGAAGAAATTAAATTATTGTGCAAAAATACTGAATTAGAGATTTTTGGATACCTTATAGGGAATGTCTTAAAATGGAATGAGAGAATTTATACTTTAATAGAGGAAACACTATTTCTAATTGGAGCTATCTATAGCGATAAAACACATACATCTCAAATTGAAGGAACTGCCGGATTATATCAGAAAAAATTTCAGAGAATTAAGAAAAAAAGAAAAAATGAAAATTTAAGAATTATTGGATGGTGGCATTCACATCCGAATTTAGGATGTTTTCTATCTCCCACAGATTTATTAACTCAACAGTATTTCTTTTCTAAAGAATATCAAGTTGCTCTTGTTATTGACCCTGTTCGACATGAATTTGAATTTTTTTCTATAGACATTAATTCGGAAAAAGGTTATAAACCATTAAGTTATGCTGTTTTAAAAAAAACTGTTTAAACATAAAAATGTCAAGAAAAAAAGAAGATTTTAAAGATTACACTGTAAATGGGTTTGATTCTATAGATTCTGATATATATGATCGTCAAAAACGTATAAAAGGATGGGATCAAGGTAAAATTTCTAGTACCACAGTTATGTTAATTGGTGCGGGAGCTATAGGGAATGAAGTTGTTAAAAATCTTTTGTTAATAGGTATAGGAAAAATAATTTTAGTTGATTATGATTTTATAAATCCCTCAAACTTGAATCGATGCATTCTTTTCAATTTAGAAAACACTCAACAGAATGAATATAAAGTTGATGCCGTAAAGGAAGCATGCAGTAAATTAAATCCAAAAGTAGAAATTTTTACAGTTAAAAAAGATATAAATGATATTGATAAGGTATTATATGAAGAATCGGATGTTGTATGTTCATGTGTAGATAATATTGAAGCTAGACTCGAAGCAAATAATTATGCATTCTATTATGAAATCCCATTTGTTGATTCTGGAATTGATGAGTTCTTTGGGACTGTTCAATCAGTTTATTCGGGTGTAAAAGATGCAGCCTGTCTTCAGTGTAATGTTTCTGATATGGATTTAGATATGATGTGGAAAAAATTTTCTTGTACTGGACAAGAAATTGAAAATAAAAATGGTGAAACTTTGGGAATAATACCTGCGATTGTAACCACTACTTCTATTATCGGTGGATTACAATCACAACAAGTATTGAAATTTATCTTAGGAATTGATTCTTTTAAAAAAAAAAAAAAAATGGAATCCCCATCTTGGCCCGCCTTTAATTGGAAAACAATTGAATTATAATGGCTTATTAAATAAATTTGAAGTTATTGAGAAATTAAAAAATCCGTCATGTTGGACGTGTTCATTCAAAAATCATAAATAAATTATAAAAAAAATAAGATGTGATATTATTTGCCAGAACTTCCTTATGAAATATGGAACGATAGAATTAATAATGAACTAAATAATGTAAAAAAGTTGGATGTTCTTGAAGAAAATTCAATTAATATGAATAGTAATGGAGTCGATTTAATTTTAAATATATCAGCTTTAGGTTTTATTAAGGATAAAGCTGATTTAGCACCAAAAAATTCTCATCGCATATATCTAAAAATAAATCGATCCTTCCCCTATCCTGGTGGGATTGATTTTTCATGGTTATCAAAAATATTTCATCCAAATATTCATCCTGTTGAATTATCATTTTCAAATCAACCAGGAACAGGATATATTTGTCTAAATATTTTAAAAAAATGGTCTCGATTATCTGATTTAGTAACTACTGTCAGAGCTTTAAAAATATTAGTTGAAAATCCTAATCCCCATGATCCACTTGATTACCCTGAATGTTTGGAAGCAGCGACATATTTTAAGAAATATAAAGTCGAAGATATAAAGAAAAAGTTTTCTTCTGAGAATGTAAATGAGGATTCTGAGAAGAAAGAAGACGATGATATTATCATCATAGAAGATTAGATAAAACCACTACTTGTTTAAAAAACCACCAATAACTCTTGTCCATAAAATTAACTTCTGGTCTTCTTTCAATCCGAATTTATGAATTGCTTCTTGAATTGTGATTTTATTCGGCAATTCTTGATTATTAAGGACTAATGTATAAGAGCGCTGCTCAGTACTAATAATACCCATATGTTTTACAATAATATCAATAATTCTTTCAATTTGATGATGGTCTTTCACATCTAATTTAATTATTCTTCCTGTTCTTGAATCTTCGACTGAAATTTTCAAATTCCTATACACTTTTGATTTCTATTTTATGTTTTAAATATTATTAAAAACCATTTAAAAGTTAATATTTTTCTTAATACAATTAATTTACAATGTGACTATAGTTCTAATTATTGGAATCATTTTTTTTTCGGAATATCAAATATCTAATAAACCCAATGAAAAATGGAGTTATCCAAACGATTAAAACCCAAACTGCAGCATTTATCCGTTTTTTTTTAGCATCTCTATATACCCAAATTACAATAAAAATCAATATTACATATGGTATTAATATAAAAATTAAGAGGAGTACTGATATTAAGAAAACAAAATCACTATATATTAATAAAATATTAAACGACGAAGATATCATCTAGGTTTCCTCCTGTTTTTTTTGATTTTCCTTCATCAAAAGGGGTTTCACATACCCAACAAGCATTCTCTAAATTGCTTAATGAACTCGAGCATCTCACGCAATAAAGAACCTCGCATTTAGGACAAACATAACTTAATCGTGAGACCTTACTTTTACATACAAGACATATTTTTTTTTCGATAGAAAAATTAACTTCCTCTTCAGTAATTTTTTCTGGTTTTGTAAAAATCTTTAGAAAATCTTTGAGTTCTACTTTTTCTTCTCTCAATAAGGTTTCTTGGGACCTAATCCTCTTAATTACTTGATTTATTATAAAAATTATAACTAAACAAAGGACTAAAGCTGAAATCAAGATTAATATGAAACTTATTATGGAAAGAGGTAAATTTGTGAAAGAAGTTATACCTAAAAATAATAATATACAAAAAATTAAGGTTAAAACTGTCCAATTAGCTAAAGGTTTATAAAAAAAATCAAGATTAAGAATTGATGGAGAAGTTGCTATTAAAACTCCAATTAAAACAATAGTAGATGATATTCCTGGTACAAGAAGATTCAATGCTTTTAATGGTGTTGCCTCGAAAGTCCATCCGATCAAAAAAATAGTAAAACCAATAGCCATAATAGAGGAAATTGCTTTAAACTCAACCTTTAATTTAATAGAAAACCAAATAAAAATAAAACATAATGCTATTATATTGACAAATAGATAGATATAGGCATATTCATAAAAATAGTAAATTAAAATATGAATTAAATTATTTGTTTGAAAAATACTTTCTATATCACCTATATAAGTACCCTCTAATAAATAATCACCAAAATAAAAAAAGATTCTTATAAATCCAGTACTAAACCATAAACTAGCAAACCCATACATTAATAGTCTTTCATGATGATCATCCTTATTTCGGCCTCTGTATAAGAAAAAAATTCCACAGATAATCAGTGTTGAAATCGTAAAACTTGAGAGAAAACGCTCAAATGGATCAAAAGTGATAAATAGTACTATTGGGGTTCACCAAGAACCATTAAATATTACAATGGTGTAAATTATAATTAACTTAAGAGGTTTGAACATAAAAAAATTTGTCATTAAAAAAGACGTAAGGGTTTGATTAGATTAAAAATCTCTCTTAACTAAATAAAAAATTATTACTAAATTTGCTTGTATGGATTTAATGATGATGAGAAAAAGTATATTATCAATTATCATAATGATCGTTTTCGGTTTTAGTATGATTGTCTCCATACCTATGATCTTTCTTTCAATTAGCTTCTCACCACACTACATAATTGAACATCATAAAGATTATTATTATACTAATAAATCCATTAATCCTTCTGTAATCAAATCATTAAATATTAATACAGATATAGGAGAAATTGATATAAAATATACATATTTCCCAGTTGATTATTACGTGAAAATAGAAGTAGATATGGAGTTGATCAGTCAAAATATTGCGGGGAAATCATATTTAGATTATTTCAACGAACCTTTTTGGCAAAATACAAGCAATTCCCTTATGTTTACAATGGAATTAAAAACAGATGCATTCGATGCATGGTTTGAACCTTCTTATTGGATTAGTCAAAAAGTTAATCTAATTATAACGATTAACCCAAACGTCTTATTCAATATTAACACTACGATATATGAAAAAGGTGATGTGAAATTAGAAGTAAAAGGAGGGATAAACGTTAATAATGTGAATATTAATACTAAACAAGGCAATATTCTTTATGACTTTATTTGGTGCACGATTAAAGGTAATATTACTGGATTTGCTGGTTCTGGAGATATAAAATTAAAAGCAAATAATATTAAATATACCAAAAACAATATATGGACTCTTATTAATGATGAAGGTTTAATTACATTTAATATTATTCAAAATAGAGCTATGGAGGCAAACCTAACTGGTTTTGGGAAAACCAATACTGGAGAAATCAAAATAATTTATTCTGACTACTCTTCAAACATTGGAGCTAAATTTACTTTTCATAACTACTCAGGTTCTTGGGGAGGAATATATAATGCTTGGGTCGGTTTTCCTGAAGATCCACAATCTTTTTATGATCCCCCTGATGTAGGTTATATCTTTAAATCCTTCGATTTCCCAACTAAAAACAACTATAATTTAACATTATATAAATCTTTTACATTTGGAGATTATACTGTTAATCTGTCCAGTATTCCATTTAATTAAGTTTGTTATTCTTAAAATATCAATAGAAAAAAAGCGTTTTTATCCAATAGAAATCTTAAACGAAATATAAGTTTTTAAAAGCTCCAGCTCCCCAATATCCCCAACCTCTTAAATTTGATCGATAAACATCAAACCATACATTGGAATATAACCATACTACAGGGTATACTTTTTCAATAAGACGTTTCTGAATATTAAAATAAATATTATTCCTCAAAGTAGGATTTGATTCTACTAATCCATCTTCCATCCATTGTTGAACTAGTGTATCATTAGTCTGTTGGTAATTATCAAATCCGTCAGTCTTACTTGAAAACATATAGTTAATAGTTAATGATGGATCATTATAGCCAACAGCCCATCCTAATCTCCATAAATCTGTTTTTCCAGCAAAAATTTGGTCCCAATGGTCTAACGATGTCAATGGATAAGTTTCTATTTTAACACCAATTTGTCTAAGATCTTCTGTTAAAATTAAGGGAAACTCTGTCATAAGGCCTTCCCAACCAATAATATATGTAGTATTATATTTTCCAAGAGGTGTTGGGCTATTTGCTATCATTTCCCATTCGTTTCCAGTAGTTATGTTATCGTTTGCGGTTAAACTAGCTGTTCCAGGCCAATTCGCTTCCTTTAAAGCTTGGCGTGCTATTGAAATATTATAGTACGGCAAATTAAAATCCTCCCAGTTAGAATATAGTGTTCCTAATGCTAATGGCGATCTACATCTTGTATTTGATCCATGTGAGTAAGAATCATGAACATCAAGAATATTAGTATAATTTAAAGCATATGAGATCGCCTTTCTCATCGGAGTATCTATTCTTTTGTTGTTCATTCCAAGAAACCAGAACCCCGGTTCGATAAATTCATCTACCACAATTGTAGAATCTTCTTTATATTCTTCGATGTAGCTATCATTTCCTGCAGCATAATGAGTCTCTCCAGCGAGAAATCTTTCATTGCTTTCAATATAGCCAAGGGGTAAGAAAATAAATTTATCTATTATAGGTTTAGGTCTACCCCAGTACTTATTATTAGCAATTATGGTTGTATTGACATATATCACATTGGATTCGTAAATATAAGGGCCCGTCCCGATTATTTTTTCAGTAAAAACGTCAAGGAATCGATCTTTCGGTGTCGATAAAGGTGATAAGATATAAGCATGCTGATAAGTTAATAATGACCTAAAAGGAACATAAGGTTTATTTAAAACAAATTTTACAGTAAATTCATCTATAACCTCAGTTCCATTTAGGATTGGTGTCCCATCTGAGTGTTGCCAGAGAAAAGGATAAGATATATTGACTAATAAATGTTGGAGCCTATCAAAGTTCCATTTTACTGCTGTAGCATTAAATTGTGTACCGTCATGGAATTCAATTCCCTCTTTAAGAGTACATGTAAAATTTAATTTATCAATGCTCCAAGTTCCTTCTTTAGCCAGATGCGGAACATTTTCATTATATCTACTAGTTTGATTACTCCACTCGGTAAATAATGGCTCAGCAATTTGATTAATAATTATAGGATCATTACCACCTAAATTAAGTGGATCAATACTATCAAGCCCCCCAGAATATCCCATGATGAAAGTACCGCCCTTAGGTATTTCAATTATATTAAATATAAGAATACCACTTATAATCCCAGCTATCGCTACTGAAGCGATTATACCTCCTCCCATAAGTGGGTTTTTTAAATCTTTTAGTATTTTTTTAGGACCTTTCTTTAGAGCTTTTGGTTCTTTTTCATTCATTTCTTATTTCAAAATAATTTGCTTATTTTGATCATTTTGCTATAATTTAGTTATTGATTAGTTGTTTTATTAAAGTTTATGATAATTAATCTTTTAACAAAAATGAAAAATGTAAAAGAAGTAGATTCTTTTTGAGATTATTCTGAATATATTTTGAGCTAGAAATATAATTTCTCAATAATTGCGTCAAATGCTTCATAAACACCTTCACCAGTTTTAGCTGAGGTGGTATAATATCCAATAAAATTATGTTTATTTACGATTTTTTGAATTTCAGGGTGATCCAGAATATCAATATCAATTAAATCACTCTTATTAGCAAAAAGTATAATAGGGATATTTCCACAAAATCGTTTGATATCTTCATGCCAATTTTGAATATGTTTAAAACTATTTCTTCCAAGATCGTTTTCTTCAAGGCTATATACGATAATAGCAGCGTCACTTTCTCTATAAAATGAGGGACGTAGAAAATCAAGATCTCTTTGCCCTGCGATATCCCAAAATAATAATCGAATGTGATCTCTATCAATCTCCTTATCGAATTTTGAAAATTGAGCACCAATTGTCTCAATATAATCGGTTTCAAAAGTACCTAATGTGAACTTTTGAATGAGGGATGTCTTCCCTACCCTTCCATCCCCAATCAATGTAATTTTAAACCGTAATTTTTTTCCAGAATTGCTCATAAAAAAGAAGGTCTGTAGAATATCATTCTTAACATATGATTAGCTTTTCAATTATAAAAAACTTTGTCTAAAATTTAGTCTAGTGTACTTTAAACTTTAAAAAAAAGATATATAGAATGAAGGTTAACAAATATAGATTTAAGATTGAAATTTAGGATAATTTGAAATATTTTTTAAAAAGAAATATATACAGATCTAGCAGATTTTTAAATGAACATTGGAAAGATAAGTTGATAATGTATTGAAATGATAGTCTAATATTGAAAATAAGAGATTTGAAAATAAGAGAGCCAAGGTGTTTTCAGAAGATTTGTGCTAAAAGATTGAATTATCCACCACAAGAGATCATTACTCCTTTAGGGTTTGAGAAAAAGGATTTTGAATATGTTATTTTGTGGATGCTAAACAATAATGAAGAATGAGCCTCAAGAAACTAGAAATTAGAAATTAGATTGACATGTTTATAGTAGTGACTACTTTTTTGTATATATACTAACTTTAAGATTAAAAATAAAAAATATAAAATTTATTTTATTTTAGCACAAAATACATCCTTCTATTATCCTTTCCTTTATTTACTGTTTTGGTCAATTCAATCTTACCGATTTCTTTTAAATGATTAACATGGGTTCCGCCGTCTACTTGTACATCGATATCTCCTATTCTGACAATGCGAAATTCTTTAATATTTTTAGGTAATCCAATAGCTAAACGTGCTAACTCAGGTTTTTCCGAAACTTCCGTACTAGTCATATAATCGATTGTTATTGGTAAATCTTGCTCTATGATCCTATTTGCCTCTTCGACAAAAGCTCGCAATATTTCAGGAGAGTAATCCTTCATGGAAAAATCCATTCTTGTTTTATCTAATTCAATTTGATTTCCTGTAATTTTTGCGTCAACCTTATTGTATAAGATATTACTGATAAGATGAGAAGCTGTGTGATATCTCATAAACGTATATCTTCGTTCCCAATCAATTTCACAAGAAACTTCATCCCCTTCCTTTAATCCTGGGTTATCTACTTCATGACTGATTTTACCTGAGAATTTACCAACATAAATTACCCTAAATTTTTGATCGTCCTTGTGAATGAAACCCTCATCCCACGGTTGACCCCCACTTTTAGGATAAAAAGCAGTTTTATCAAGAACCACAAATTTATCATCTGTAACACTTACTACTTTAGTATTCCAACTTTTTAGATAAGAATCATCCATATAGAGTTCTCTTGCCATAAAAAGAAAAAAAATTCTTTACCTTATAATCTTAATCATTTTCATGGATTCTAGAGGGTTTTAAGCTATTTAGAATTTCTAATCTCAAAAATTCCCTTATAATAAGTTTTTAGGAAAAAAAATGAATAAATAATAAGATTTACATAATTATGTATACCTATTTAATAAAAGTTATAATCTCTTAGAAAGTATAACGGCGTAAAATTTATGAAATCAGTTGAGATAGCGGGTACAAAATTCGAAGTAAAAGGTGGATTCCTTGATTTAGGTCTTCTAGAAATAAAGGATATAGAGGAAATAATAGGATTACCAAAATTAAAAGATTTAAAGAATTTAGAACTAAGCTCAAACCAAATAGTGCATATAAAGGGTCTTGAAGCCCTAAATGAATTAGAAATATTAAATTTGGGAAGTAATCAAATTATACAGATTAAGGGATTGGAGAATTTAGAAAATCTTAAGATTTTACATTTAGTAAGTAATCAAATAACAAAAATTCAGGGTTTAGAAAACCTAGAAAATTTAGAAGAATTATATTTAAGAGGTAATCAGATAACAGAAATTCAAGGTTTAAATGGTTTAAAATCATTAAAAAGACTTGATCTTTCTTGGAATAACATTTCAAATATTATAGGGCTTGAAAGATTATCAAATCTTGAAGTTCTCTGGATTATGGGAAATCAATTAGAGCAGATTAAAAACCTTGATAATTTAGAAAACTTAGAAGTATTAAATCTTGGAGGTAATCAAATCAAAAGTATAGATGGATTAGAACACGTAAAAAAGTTAAAAAGTCTTTACATAAATAATAATCAAATTCAAGAAATTAAAGGATTAGATAACTTGGAGAATTTAGAGACTCTGTGGTTGAATACAAATCAAATTTCAGAAATTCAAAGATTGGATAAATGTAAAGAATTAAGAATTTTGAATTTAAAGCAAAATGAAATAAATTACATAAAAGGATTATATAATTTAACCAATTTAGAAAATCTTTTCCTTTCAGAAAACAACATAGGAGAAATCAGGGGTCTTGAACCACTTGCGAGATTAGAAACGCTTGACCTAAGTCAAAATCGTATTATTCATATAAAAGGGTTGGAATCTTTAATGAATTTAAAAGATTTATGGCTTGCAGATAATATTATCCCTCAAAAAATATTGGATCAATTGGGCGGTTTAGATTCTGGTGGTTGTGCACATGACCCAATGCAGTTTGTTCAATATTGTCTTATTAATTTATAATAGAGATTAGTTTTTTTTTACAAAAAATAAAAAATAATGTATAAAAATTATATTTTCTTCACATAACATTAATTACACTATTTTTAAAATAAAAATATTTTAGTAGGTGAAAATTTTTGGCATTAAGTCCATTTGAAGTTGCTAAAAAGCAAATTGATATTGTTGCTGAAGAGATGGGATTAGATCCAAATGTTAGAGAATATCTTAAAAGAATTGAGAGAGCACTAATAGTAACAATCCCTATACGAATGGATGATGGATCAATTCAGATCTTTGAGGGATATCGGGTCCAACATAGTACAGTGAGAGGCCCTGGAAAAGGAGGGATACGATATTCTCCAGAAGTCACATTAGATGAAGTTAAAGCATTAGCTACTTGGATGACTTGGAAATGCAGTCTCTTGAATTTACCTTTAGGTGGTGCTAAAGGTGGAGTTTGTGTAGATCCTCGAAAGTTATCTAAAAGAGAATTAGAACATCTAACAAGGAGATATACTTCTGAAATAATAAATATGATAGGACCTGATATCGATATCCCTGCCCCTGATGTGAACACAAATGCCCAAATCATGGCTTGGATAATGGATACTTACAGTATGAACAAAGGAAGATCTGTACCGGGAGTCGTTACGGGAAAGCCTATCGAGATCGGAGGTTCTGTTGGGAGAGAGCCTGCTACAGGTATGGGGTTATATTATATACTTGAAGCTATGTGTGAAAAATTAAAGTTTGAGTTAAAATCACTAAATATTGTAGTCCAAGGTTTTGGAAATGTAGGTGGGACGATTGCTGATCTGCTTTACAAAGATGGATGTAAAATAATGGCAGTTTCAGATATCTCAGGAGGAATTTATTGTTCGGAGGGATTAAACATTGAAAAATTATTAGAATGGACTAAACAAGGTAATTTATTGAAAGATTATCAAGACAAAAATTATAAATTAATTACAAATGATGACCTTTTAGCACTTGAATGTGATGTTTTAATTCCAGCTGCACTTGAAAACCAAATAACACATAATAATGTAGATAAGATTAGATGTAAAATTGTATTAGAGGGCGCTAATGGACCAGTGACCCCTAAAGCAGATAAAAAATTATTTAATAAGGGGATTCATGTGATTCCAGATATTCTTGCTAATGGTGGAGGTGTTTGTGTTTCCTATTTTGAATATGTTCAAGATATTCGTGCTTATTTTTGGGAATTAGATAGGATTAATAAAGAATTAAAAAAGATTATGTTAAGAGCGTTTGAAGAAGTATATACACTTTCAAGTGAAAGAAATATACTTCTCCGTACAGCAGCATATATTATAGCTGTAACAAGGGTTGCCAAAGCAATTGAACTACGAGGAATCTTTCCTTAATATAATGATAAACTATTTAATTCTAATTATTTTTTCTTTTTTATGACCGAAGCTGATTATTACGAAATTGTAAGGCAAAAGTTAACATTAGGTCCTTTATATGCTCCAAAACATAAAAAAGTCATTGAACTATTAAAAGTATTTTGGAATGAGGAAGAAATAAAAATTTTGTCTCATTTTGAGGGAACTGAAAAAGATATTACAGTGAGACAGTTGGAAGAAAAAACTGGTATTCCAAGAGAAAAGATTAAAGAAATGTTAGAAAATACTAGGGAGAAAGGCACGATTGGGAAACGTGGGTCAAGATATTGTTTATTACCAATATTACCAGGAATATTTGAAAAATATTTTATTCGATTAAATGATACCGAAGAAAACTTAAAAAAGGCAGCTGAGATTTATCGTTTTCTTTTTAAGGAATTTATACCTCAATTTTTGAATGAAACAAATTTTAAACTATTTCGTCCATTGCTTCCGGTTGAAGCAGAAGAGAAGTTAATTGAAATTGATGAGTCATTTGATGTAGAATCAAAAGTCCTTTCTTATGAATTAATAAAAAGTTTAATCGATAAATATGATAAATTTTCCGTTATAGATTGTCAATGTCGTATAATTGGTGAATATACGGGAGAGCCTTGCAAAGTGGCTCCTCCGGAATTAGGATGTTTTCTAGCGGGAGCTGTCGCGGAAAGAAACATTAAACGAGGGAGACCAAGCTTATCAAAAGAAGAAGCTATTGAATTTCTTAAAAAAACTGAAAAAGCAGGACTTATTCATAACTGTATTATGGATTCTAGCGTAGAATCATCATTATTTGTATGTAATTGTTGCAGTTGTCATTGTGGTACATTAATTTCATCAAAAAACCATCGAGAAAACGCAGTACTTTCCTCAAATTTCATACCAACATTTAATCATGAATTGTGTACTAAATGTGATATTTGTCTTAACAAATGTCAAATGGGAGCAATATATCATAAATGGGGAAATGAAGAAGATAAATCTGATGAATTGATGTATGTTAGAGAAGAATTTTGCTTAGGATGTGGGGTTTGTGCTGCAAACTGTCCAAACAATGCAATAAAATTAGTGAAGGTTAAAGATAATATCCCGAAAGAAAAATATCGAATTGGAAAGAGAACTTTTTTAGAACTTATATTATGATTTATTTAGACTAAACTAATAAAGCTCCTCTTGGAAATATAAAATTCAAAATAAAAAGGAAATTTCAACTAAAAAATTAAAGTTTAAGTTAGAAATTTAATTTTTTACTATCCTTATAGATCTTCCAAAACATCTCGCATTATACCATTAATCTCCCCATAAGTGATCGCAGCTTGAAGATCACCATCAATTTGCAAATCTCCACTCATATAAGCGTTAGTAGCCTCCAATTCACCCGTTCCTAAACTGGTCCATATAGCTCCTGTCGCTTTCATAGTAGCTGCTGGATCTTCTGCTTCACCCTCACCATAATCTACTGAACCTTCACCAATCTTTACCCAGTATTTATAATCTACGTCTGTATATTCAAATTGAAGGATAAATTCTTCAATATCTTCAATTTCTTCTTTTAATTCATCATTCTCTTTAGCAAGCTGTTTTAAAACTTCAGCTAATACTAATGCATCAGAGGGTTTTCTTTCTCCTTCTCCATCCCTCAATTCTGCTAACTTTTTTAATAAATCTGCATCCATTTCTAATACATCTCTTTTTTCTCAATTCTTTTATAAAAAAGATATTAAGATAAATTTTGAATACATTAAAAGGTTTTATTTATAGCGTGAATTTACAAAATAACACGTAAAATTTTTTGTTCTATATAGAGTTCAGCAATACTAATTATTTTTAAATAAAAAATTACTTTTAAAATAAAAAAAGAAATAGAATTAAAGATTATAAACTTTCTGCTTGAACGGTTACACTTCCAGTAGAACTAGTTGCGGTAAGTGTATATTTATTAATTGCGCTGCTGTAATCATCTGAAGTTATTATTTTTGGATTAGCACCGCTCTCGGTAAATCCTCCAGAATCAATTGGAATATAACTCTTTGATCCCGTAGAAGATAAACAAGTGAATTGAGCACCTATGGTTGCTAGACTATCTTTATAATAAATATTAATATTTCCGGTAGACGTTTGGATTGAACCTGTAATACTGGCACCCATTTCTTCATATTGCAAAATAGTAATTCCTATACCTCCAGTTGAGCTTTCGAATTTCCAATTATAACCATTTATATATTTCATATTATAACTGTTAAAGACTATATTGCCTGTGGAACTGGTTCCTGTTAGATGTCCTCCAATTGAACATCTTGATAAATTTAAATGAATATTTCCAGTTGATGAAAATGATTTAAGATCATGGGTGAAATTGCATTGTTTAGCATAGAATTTAGAAAATCCAGTACTTGTTGTTAATCCTACATTCCCTTGAAATGTTATGTTTTTTGATGCATTTAAAAATACATTTCCAGTCGAAGTACTAATGTATGTATTATTGAGAACGGTGTTTTCAGGGAAAATTGCATTTACTCCACCAGTACTAGTTAAAATATTTAGATCATATATGACATCAGTTCTAAGGGTTAAATTAATTTGAATTTCTCGAAATACACCAAAAATAAACCAAGTTGTTGCTTTTGCATCAAGTGTGAAGGTCGTTACTGGTGTGCTTTCATTGTTCCAAATTATGGGGTAAAAGAAATCTGAAAATGAGGATCCTTCTACTAAAATTCCTTGAATATGTATATCTAAGTCGATTTTTGCATAATAATCAGTTGGTGTTTTGTTATACCTAACAAGAATTGAACCAATATCAGAATTAATATTAATTTGCTCTATAGATGATGGAGAACTAGGTTCATAAGTGTAAGTATTTTCATAATCAATTTTGCCCCATGTTGTAAAGATTAAAACTCCAAATGCAGTTCCTCCAGCTACAACACACGCAGCAACAATAATTAAGACTGTAATATTTTTTCTTTTCAATTAAATCACTTCTTTTAAAATTTATATGATAATTCAAAACTAAATTATCGAGTATATAAATAATTTTTAGACTAATTTTTGCTATTTAAACAAAAGTTACAATTATTTGATATTTATAAGACTTCAATTTATAATTTCAAGATTAAAAAATTGTTTGGCATTCTCTATTGTTTTTTCACTTACTATTTTTTGAGGAAGATTATGAGAATAAGAAATAGCTGCAATTGAATATCTTACATTGGATGGAACATTTATAGGACCTCTCTTAAAAGGGTGTTGATAATAAGAATCTGTTTCCGTAACCAAGGATTCTAAAGGTGAAAATTTTGTAACTCTTCGCCATCTGTTATATCCATAAGCAGAACTAGGAACAGAAAGAAAAAATCCTTGATTTGATAAAATTCTTCCATATTCTTCTGGCCCAGAAAAGCAATGCCATAAAACTCTCTTATGATTTATTTTAAATTCATTCAATATCTTTAAAATTTCTTTATTTGCTCCATCTTTTTTATTAAATCTATGCTTTGGGTGTTGTCTATCAAGCTCATGCTCAGCAGCATTTCTAAGATGTAAAATATAAGGTTTTCCAAGATCCTTTGTCAATTCAAAAATTCGGGTGAGAACTTCAACTTGGTTGTTTCTTTTCTCTAGGGTTTTACCGTGATGAAAATCTAGACCGATTTCTCCTATTCCAAGATATTTTTCTGAATTGTTCTGAATAAAATTAATCCATTTTTTCCATTCAATCTCATATTTTGATTTAGGTGTGTATGTAACCGTCTGTGGAGCCCAACCGCAGGTAAATCCGAAATTTTTATCAAATTTTTTCATAAAATCCATAGTTAAATTTAATGTGGGTATATCTATTGAACTAGTTATTAAATATTGCCCTCCCATTTTGAAAAAATTCAAATATTGTTCTTTATCGGATGGTAATTGATCATTTTTGGGACGGTGAAATGGCAGATGGCAATGAACATCAATAAATTTTAAACCAGGCTCGGGTTCTGGAAGAACATTCGTTTTTGGCATATTGACTCTAAGGAAAGTGATATTATCAAAAACTTTGATTTGTTAACTTCTTAAATAAATACCGGTATTAAGATTTTATCAAATCTTTAAATAATGTCCTTTATTAAAAACAATTATGAATGATCAATTGAAGTCTAAACTTAAAGATTTAGAAATAAAAAAGAAAGAACTACAGCCTAAAATAGATGAGATCAATGAGAAGAGAGAAGAAGAAATCCAAAAAATCAATAAAAAGTATGACCATCTACTATATGATATTAACTATACTGCTGAACAATTAGAAAATGAATTTTATAATGATCTTATTAAGTCTTATATAGAGATTGTAACAAGAGAATTTGATAGAAAAAGAAGTTCAGATTTATATGAAATATCAAGCGAATTTAAAGATTACAGAGAGTCTATTGCTGAGTTCAATATGTTTCCTGAAGAATTAATCACTAAAATGCAAAAAGTAATAAATGGAGCCCCAATAGAAGATATAATGTACGATCTCGATAAGATCCAAAAGAAATTTTTAAAACCTTAATTTTCATCACTTTTTTAATTAAATTATTGGGATTTATTACTAAATTTGCATCTTGAAAATGCTTCTTTTTGATAATACTTAGATATTACATAGGTAAATATGTATATTTGAATCTCATGGATTATAGTAAAATTATAGTTTTAAGAATGTAAAGATGGAGTTATTTGAAGAAGAAGTAGAAATATATAACTCTAAAATGAAAAACCTTTCGTGGCTTTATGATGAGCTACACCTCCAACCCGAAATATTAAAAGACATTATTAACAAAAAAGGGCAAAATTTACCATTAAATATCTAAATCCCTCTTTAAATGTATCTTGATTATTGATCTTAAGATCATTTTAACTTTTTGAACATATTCAAATATATTTCCCTTACTTGGGATATGAATAAATATAACAGGATATTTCTTTTTTGAAAGATAAAGCGCCCAATAATAAAGATAATTACATAAATATAATCCGGGAAAATATGAGATTGAAACATCTGACTTATCTTCAAGATTTGAGTAAACATCTTTAAGATTTAAAGTTGTTTTAATCCAAGGAGAGGAATATACTTTTATTGGGCCAAATTTGAATTTTTTTTCTTCATCGTCTCCAACCTTGAAATTCCATCCAAGTTTTTCGAGATAAATCTTATTACCTGAATGTATACCTAGAAGTATCACTAATTCCGGTTGAGATTTCAATTCTAATAAAAGAGTATTATAGGATTTTATACTCTGTTTCCAGCTTACTGGTATAAATTCCTTTCTAAATTGGAATAATTTATTATCAAAATGAAGCTCTTTTACAATTTCACTACTTAAATTTGTAGAGAATTTACCATACGGTCCAAAACCAGTTAATATAATCACAATTAGATTAAAAATATTGATTTTAAATAAAAATTTAAAAAAATATATAAAAATGAATATGATTGTTAAGACTAGACTTTATTCTTCTGTACTTTCTTTAGCTCTAGCTTTTTCTATAGCAGCAATTTGTTTTTCTAACTGCCTTATTTCGTTTTGAACTTCTTTAATCTTATTTTTCTTTTCATTTTCAATTTCTTTTAATTTAACGTTTAAAGCTTTTGCTTTTTCATTTTTTAATTGAGTGAAAGCTTTTTCAGCAGCTTTGGCGGATGAAATTTTTTCTTTCTTTTTTTGGGTCCATTCTTCCACTTTTTGGATAGCTTCATCACGTAATTGTACTTCTTCACTGAGAGTGGTTTGTGCTTCCCCAATTTTAACATCAAATTCTTCTTCAATTTCTTTTTCAGCAGAAGCATCCTTTTTTGAAGCATCCTCTTCAATTCTTGTTATTTCATCCTCTTTTGCGCTAATTTGACCTCTAATATGTTCTTCAGACATTTAACATCAATTTTTTAATTTAAGAATCTATTTATTTATCGATAATTTTGTTAAACTTACAAATCTTTTAAATTTTAAGCTTGATCTAGAAGTTTTAAGATAGGTAGCTTTTTAAACTTTTTAAAAAGTAATTTAAAAGATATCTAATATCCTTTTACATAATTTAATTAGACGTTATACTAAATTCCCAGGCACACCAATAATCATCTGGATGATCATCTGGAGGACAAGCTATACACTTTGTTTTGATTCTAGGATCTATAGTTTTCGCAAATAGACTATATTCTGCTATACCCACTTGCTTACATGGAAAATCTAGGAGCCCTCTACGTTTTCTAGCAGATTGGACTCGACAATCAATCATTCTAAATATACACCTGTTATCTGAAATATCTATAAATTCTTGTTTGTTAATATTTGCATATACCCTATATTTTAAAGCTTTAATTAAAGCAGGAATTCCTCCCTTTTCAGAAATATTGAAACGTTGCATTATTCTTTTTGCTTCAATAACAGTGAAACGTTCCCACTGCTTCACATCAAGTTCAATTGCTTTTTTAAGCCCATATTCTTGCTCAACTGTTTGAAACCATGTACCATCAATTGCCAGCCAATTTTTAGAAAGATCTTCAATATAATCTAGTAATTCCTCTTTTGTAAGTGATTCTAAATCCATTCTCATAATAACTACTCTTTAATGAAAATAAAATTACTTTTGAAAATTATATAAAGCTTATATATTTACGCGTAACTTGGATATCGAATAGTTGAAAATCAACTACACTTATTCTATATTATATTAAGATGGTAAATTACTAAAAGAAAAATTTAATAGCATTTCAATTTTAATTATTTTAGTATCTATATATCCAGAAATGCTTAAAAATAGTGGAATTTGTGGAAGAAAATGGGAAAAACATTAACTGAAAAAATCTTAGAACAACATTTAATTGAAGGTAAGTTGGAAAAGGGAACAGACATTGCTATTAAAATTGACCAGACTTTAACTCAAGATGCTACTGGTACAATGGCATATTTACAATTTGAAGCCATTGGAGTCTCTCGAGTACAAACAGAACTATCTGTAAGTTATGTTGATCATAATACTTTACAAACTGATTTTAAGAATCCAGATGACCATCGATATCTTCAAAGTATTGCTGCCAGATATGGATTATATTTTTCTAGACCAGGAAATGGTATATGTCATCAATTACATCTAGAAAGATTTGCACGTCCTGGGAGAACATTGCTAGGTAGTGATAGTCATACTCCCACTGGAGGGGGTGTTGGATCAATCGCAATCGGAGCTGGTGGACTTGATGTAGCTGCTGCTATGGCGGGGGAACCATTTAGATTAAAAATGCCAAACGTTGTAAAAGTCAATCTTACAGGTAAACTGCCCGATTTTGTTTCAGCTAAAGATGTTATTTTAGAAGTATTAAGAAGGATTGGAGTTAAAGGAGCAGTAAATAAGGTTTTAGAGTATGTAGGACCTGGAATAAAAACATTATCTGTTCCTGAAAGAGGTACAATTACTAATATGGGAACAGAAACTGGAGCTACTACATCAATCTTTCCCTCTGATGAAATAACAAAGGAATTTCTAGAAGCACAAGAAAGAGGAAATCAATGGGTTGTATTATTGCCCGATGATGATGCGGTATATGATGAAACTATTGAAATAAATTTAAGTGAATTAGAACCTCTAATTGCAGAACCTCATAGTCCTGGAAATGTTAAGACAGTAAGAGAATTAGAGGGAATGAATGTAGATCAAGTTTGTATTGGCAGTTGTACTAATTCATCTTTAAGAGACCTAAAAATTAGTGCAAATATGCTAAAAGATAAAACTATAGCTCTTAATACTGTTTTAACGGTATCACCAGGGTCACGACAAGTGGTAAATCATATGATTGATTCAGGTGAAATGGGTTATTTAGTAAAAGCAGGAGCAAGGATTTTAGAAAATGTTTGTGGACCATGTCTGGGCCAAGGATCAGCCCCAAAAAGTAATGCTGTTTCTCTAAGAACATTTAATAGAAACTTTTTAGGTAGATCGGGTACAAAAAGTGCTAACGCTTATCTTGTAAGTCCAGAAACAGCAGCTATGGCTGCTATAGAAGGTAAAATAACTGATCCTCGAAAGTATGGGAAATTACCTAAATTTACAATGCCTAAGAAATTTATGGTAAATGATAATATGATAGTACCACCATTACCTCCTGAAGAAGCTAAGAATGTAGAAATTATAAGAGGACCTAATATTAAACCACTACCAGAATTTAATACTTTACCAGATAAACTGACAGGGGAAGTACTACTAAAAGTTGAGGATGATATTACTACTGATCATATTATGCCAGCTGGAGCTAAAATTTTACCATTAAGAAGTAATATTCCCGAAATTAGTAAATTTGTCTTCAATGTAGTTGATGAGACTTTTCATGATAGATCACTTGAAAAATCTGGGGGTTTTATTGTAGGAGGAGATAATTATGGACAAGGTTCAAGCCGTGAACACGCAGCCATCGCACCCAAGTATCTTGGAATTAAAGCTGTTATAGTTAAAAGCTTTGCTCGCATTCACCTAGCTAATCTAGTAAATTTTGGAATTGTTCCTTTGACCTTTGAAAATAAGGAAGACTACAATAATATAGACCAAGGAGACCAGTTTGAGGTTGATATATCAACGATAAAGTCTGGTAAAGTCTCTTTAAAAAACCTTTCCAAAAATATAGAAATTTCATTAACCCATTCTCTAAGTAAGCAAGACTTAGAAGAGTTAATGGCTGGAGGGAAATTAACCCTAATAAAACAAAAGCATGCTTAAATCAAAACCAAATAATAATTTTTTTTATTCTTTTTATATTTATCATTTTAATGTTTGATAAAAAATTCAAACAAGATCCTAAAACGCGATTTTCTTCAAGAGTAGAAAGATATATCAAATATAGGCCTAGATACCCGCAAGAGGTAATCAATTTTTTAAAACATAAGGATATTTTATCATCTAATTCTATAATCGCAGATATTGGTTCAGGAACAGGTATATTAAGTGAAGTTTTTCTAAAGGAAGGGAATTTTGTCTATGGAATCGAACCTAATAATGACATGAGAGCTGCAGCAGAAAATTTGCTTAGTAAATATTCAAATTTTGTAAGTATTGATGGTTCTGCAGAAAGTACAAATTTAGAATCAAATTGCATCGATATGATTACAGCAGGTCAAGCATTTCATTGGTTTAATTTAGAAAAAACACGATTAGAATTTTTACGTATTCTTAGATCCGAAGGGTGGGTTGTTTTAATTTGGAATCGCCGTAAAAAGCGTACAAATGAATTTTTAAAAGAATATGAAAAATTCCTTTTGAAGTATGGTACAGATTATAAGGCTATTGAGAAGAGTAAGCTTGAATTTGATAAATTTTTTGGTGGATCAAAATCGAATAAAAATTACAATAAAGTTAACTATGATAATTATCAAATATTTGATTATGATGGTTTAGAAGGTAGACTATTATCTACTTCATATATACCTTTAGATGACTATCCCAAACAAAATGATATGCTGTACGATTTAAAGCAGTTATTCAAAAAATATCAAAAAAATGGACTCATTAGATTTGAGTATGATACTGAAATCATCTATGGCCAATTGAACTAATTTTAAGATATATTTAACCTTCTTCAAGATAGTAATTTATAGCTCCCTTTATCATTTCAAATTTTTTAAGCGAACATGAAATTTCCCCTTTTTTTAATAAATTCAATCCTTCATCATTTAATTTCTTAACGGATTCCTTTAGTTCCTCAAGTTTTAGATTTTTCTGAAGTTCTGCTAATATCCTAGAATATTCTTCAATTAATTCAGTTTTTTCTATGGATTCAGCAAGCTTAAGAAGAGCTTCACATTGCAAAATACTATTTTTAAAATCCTTTTTCTCTTGAAGAATCTTAATTTCTTTTACCAATTTTTCAATATTTTCTAAAACATTTAGATAATCTTCTTCAGCTTTTAGAATATCATTTTGAATATATTCTAACTCTTTAAGATGTTCTTTGATTTTGTTTTCTTTAAGTCGTTTTATAATATCCGCCAATTTTAATTTGAGATCATCAAAAAGGAATTTCTCTTTTAGTTCAATACTCTCCTCAATTATTTTTTGAGCTTTATTTATAAATTCTTTCTTTAACCTCGCGTTTAAGTGTGTTTTTTCGATATCTTGCCATTTTTTATTTAATTCGTCGTCATCATCAAGTTGAGAAAGTAAAATTTTAGCTTTTTCTATTGTTTCTTCCGTTTTTGAGAAATCTTCTACATCAAAACCTGCTTTAAAACTAAATTCTAAGTTTTTTAGGTCAGTTTTCAATTTTTTTATTTTTTCAAGTCTTAATCTTTCTTGTTCAACTCGTAATTTTTCAAGCTTCTTCTCTTCCCTTTCTTTTAAAAGTTTTTTGATTCGGGCGATTAAATCTTCTTGTTCTTTAACAAAAGAGTTTAATTCTTCTGGTTTTGCAAATTCTATAATTTCATAAGCTAAAGATAAAGCGTCTTTTAACTGTCCTTTAATATACATCTGACCTTGAATAGCAAGTCGATTATCAATCTGTTCAACAACTCTAATTTTCCTTTTTTCTTCTTTTTCTTTTATAGGCTCTGGTTGGTCTTCAGTCAAAATCTTCTTCCCCTTTTAGTTAATTTTGATACTCCTGTAATTGTATTAGAATTTGCCCAAACAATTCTAAAGAATCTGAATAAGACCCATTATCCAAGGCCATAATAGCATTTTTACTTAAAAGTTCTATATTTTCTAAAAGCTGATTAACAGTATTAAATTTGGCTTCATAATCATTCCATTTCTTTTTTACGTCACTATCTACAATCTTTATGAGAAACTCTGACCCCTTTTCAAGAATATCATCCATTTTCTTAATTTCCATTGCTTTTAAAGATACAATGAAGTTTTTTTCTAGTTTGGAAAGTTCTGCTTTAACTTTTTTTTGTTTTTCTTCAAAATCCTTTAATTCTTTAATTTTTCGTTTAGTCAATCCTAAAATACCAATATAGGTCGTAGCTAATTCTATTTTTCCTATAGATTTTGCAAGGGTAATTAGTTTATCACAGTCTTTTAATACATCATTTAGATGATTATTTTTCCTATTGTTTTTGATTTTATTTTCTAGTCCACTAATTTCTTCATTAATATCGTTGTATGATTGTTCAGCAGAATTGACTTCATTTTTTAGTACAGCTAACTTACTACGATATTCTGGGAGATCAATTTTTTCCACTTGTTTAATTAATTCTATAATTTTTGATTTTAGTTCTTTAAATTGATGATTGATTTTTAAATGAGCAATATCTCCAGAGAATAATTCAAATTTTTCAATAAATTCTACTTTTTCTTTAGTATTTTGTATTTTTTTATTCAATCCATCCCATTTAATCCTAATTTTTTCATCTTTTGCATTAGAGAGAAGTTTTAAGCCTTTTTTAAAAATCTCAGTTGCCGTAGACAGGTCAAGATTTTCTAAAGAAGAGATTAATTCTTTTTCTAATCGTATAATATCATTCCTTAACTTCTCTTGTTCTGAATTCCATTTCCTTTTTTCTTCTAAGATTAATTCTTTAGCACTTGGGATTAATGATAAATCGTATCTAGTCTCATATTTTTTAATAAAATTTTTAATTAAATTATGAGCTTCTAATATCTTGTTAGAATTTAGTAACTCACGATATTCTTTTTTAACATGTTCAGTTTCTTCTTCAATTTCAGAGACTATTTCTTTATTTTCATATTTTTCTGTTAATTCAGAAATTAATCTTGTCTGCTCTGTTACAAGAGCATCATCTTGTATTTGTTTTGCTAATTCTACTATTTCTCTCAATTTGGCAATTGCATTTTTATAGTTTTCAGATTTTATTAATTTCTCTGATTTTTCTTTTAGATCATCAACTTTTTCTAAAATGGGAAGAACAGTCTTTTCTTGATAATTAATAATTTCATACAATTCTTCTTTATCTATATTTAAATTATTGAAAAATTCAAAGGGTTCAGCTCTCATATCAAAAGTGATATTTCTAATAATTCGAAAATTAGGGAATTCATCTTTCAATAACACACGAATTTGAGAAATGTGGTTTTTTAAGGCTTGAGTAGCATTTCTACCAATCCAAATATACATTGTTTTTATTTTTTGGATGTAAATAGCTAATATATTAACAATTGTAAAGACTTCTTTTATGTTTTCATAAGCTATCTCATCAAAAGTCCCATCAAAATTAAGCTTGAAAGTTTTTATAATATTTTCAACCATCTAAACTCATCTTTAAACCATGCAATAAAATAGTTAAAGAATTTATTTTTAAACGTTTGCGATTAAATAGTAGGAAATTGAGCTAATATTTCAAATGGGTTTTAATTTGCGAATTTTAAATGATTCTATAATAAAAATTATTGTTCCTAAAATCAAAAATAATAATAATAGTAAATTTAGAGGGTCTGAAAAGAAATTCATACCTTGAATCATAGCGAGGATCAAATAAATAATAAAAGCAAAAGAATAGATCATTAAATAAAGTGAAATCCGAGGTATCGTTCGATTACCAATGCGAATAAAAAATTTTAATATTCCTATTTTAATATCCTCTTTTATTGAATATTTTCCTTCTTCCTCATCCCTTGTTATAATTCCTGCATTTAGTAATTTAGTTATTTGATAAGAAGCTGTCCCAGAAGATGAAATATTTAATGCTTTCTGTATTTCTCTTACTCCTGCTTTTCTCTTAGTAAAAAAATACCAATACACTTGAAGTGTTTTGCCTTGTAAAAATTCTTCTGTAATTTCAGGTTTAAATTCTGTTATCTTTTCTAAGGATTCCGTAGGTTTGGGAGTAATTTTTTCAATACGAGGTCTTTCTAGGAAATGAATTCCAAAAAATAAAAAACCATAAGCTATGAATATTATAATTGAGAAGTATAGGTAAAAAATAATGATATCAGTATTGATAACATTTTGAGAATAGAAAATTATGAAGCAAATCGTCATTATCACTTGTAAAATTGTTAGGTAATGAACAAATCTTTTAAGATAATAAATTGCTAAAGAGTTTTTATGACCTTTTCTCGATTTAGTTTGCAAAACACTATTGTTTATTTCCTTATAATGATTTTTTTCTTCTGATCTCATGATAAATGATTCATTTCCCTATTTTGGTTAATTAATCTACGATTTTTATTTATTAGTGAAAATAACAAATTAAATTTTATTACTAATAGTTATTGTTCAAAAGTTTGAACAAATAAATGTATTTAACGCTAGAATTTATATCTATTTGTGAAGACTATGAATATTTTCGAGTCTAAAAATTGCGATATGTCAAAAAAATTAAATATGTCAAAAGAAAAGATTAAAAGAAATAATTTAAGTGAAAATTTAAAAAAAGAAAAAGACTAGGTGGGTTTTAATGAGTATGCTAAAATATATAGTACGAAGATTATTAGCAGCAATACCTGTTATCTTTGGAGTGCTGACATTAACCTTTATTCTTTCTCGGATGATGCCAGGCGATCCAATCTATGCGTTGCTAGAAGCTATTGGAGTAACTGATCCAT
>JAEOTV010000105.1 GCA_016839635.1 Promethearchaeota archaeon
AGATGTTAAATTATTTGTACCTAAAATCACATCAACATCTCGAAATCCAATAGGCCGTTTATCTCTCTCAAAGCCATGTATATCTATCAATATTGAACGGTTATACATCTTTAAATTACTTAATATCCATTCCTTAATTTTAGAATGATAGTAATTATATATTTCTCCCGCGAGGAATGATGTTTGATCATATGCTTCAACTTCAATACGGTTTAAATCTATTTTACTACGCTGAACTTTTGAGAAAATAAAAGAAGGATTTTTATCTTTTGATATTTTATTTTGAAATTTCTGATTAATTTGGTTTATAAGATTCTTAGAAAACTCTATTGTTCCTTTATCAATACCTAATATCCCTGATTTTCTTTGGGGAATAGCTTTACATTCTAATATTCCGCCATGTGGAACAGATATGATTAATGGAATACTTCCATCTTCGCATTCAACAAAATCTCTAATTTCAACCATGGCCCTAAGGTTAATGACAAAAAAAATGAAAATTAATTAAATGATAGGAGAGTTTTGAAAAGTTAAATATCGAAGAATTATAAACACACTAATCCAAACTCCAAATCCAATTATACCAAATGTATAATATCCAAAAACACTCTTGTCCTTTTCAAATATTAAGTATGCAAAAAGCCAAGTTCCAAGCCCTCCAACAGCACCTAAAAGAACATCAGTAATTATATTCGGCCAACTATCCATACGGCCTTCAAACTTCCATCCCATTTCTAGAAACCAAACATTTTCCAGGATTTCCCAAATTATTGATATAGTTATTGTAATTATAAAGACAAAGAGCAATGAGAATATAGGGATCCTTCCCTTTTTCTTTGGAATTGTATAGAACAACGAAAAGATTAAGAATATGCCAATCCCAAAACATATATGGCCAATGGAATAAAAATCGAACCATGAGATCCCAACTTCATCCACTATTGTAGCAAAAAATTGATTGAATAACATTGAGTGCTTTTTCCTCTTTTAATTTTATTCTGATAATTTTTAAAATAATAATAAAAAAATGAAAATAAATAGTCACTGGAATTTAAAATACAAAAGTTAAATAGAATCAAACCTACAAAAAATCAATTTATTTTCATAAATTCATTATTATTTACTAATACAAAATAAGGAATTATAGATTTGATTTAAAAAATATTGTGTTATATTCGATCTGATTTTCTAAAGTACATTATTACGGGTAATTTCTAAATGAAAAAAATTGCGTTTATCATTTATTATCATAAACATAACTTTTATAGTTTAAATGCTATAGCGGGAGCACTTGAAACCGATAAAGTATTTAACAGTATTGATTTTTATTTCGTTCCATCACTTGACAAACTTATAGTATCCTTAGAGGAAAATGTCAAAAAATATAATAAACTTATAGTAGGAATTTCTTTTTATACAACACAACTATTTGAAATTCAAGATCTGATTCATTTCATAAAGGAGAAGTATCCAAATGAAATTTTGCTTATCGCAGGAGGACCTCATCCTACGGGAGATCCTTTTGGAACTATAGAAATGGGAGTTAATATTGTCATCGTCGGTGAAGGTGAGGAAACGATTATAGAACTAATGCAAAGAATAGTAAATAATGATACATTAGAAAATATCAAAGGAATTGCTTATGTTAATGAGAATGGCAAATCTATATATACCGGAAAAAGAAGATTTATAAATTTAGATGATTATCATCCATTTCCATTAAAAAATCAAAGGTTTGGGGCAATTGAAATAACAAGAGGGTGCCCCTATGTATGTTACTTTTGTCAAACGCCCCATATATCAGGTACAAAACCTAGGCATAGAAGTATAGGGTGTATATGTAAATATGTGAAAGTATTGAAAAATTATTATGATGCTCTTACTGATGTAAGATTTATCACTCCAAATGCTTTTTCATATGGATCTTTAGATGGAAAAGTATTAAATCTAAAAAAACTTGAAGAGCTGCTTAAAAGTATTAGAGAAGTTTTAGGAAAAAACGGACGTATTTTTTTAGGAACATTTCCATCTGAAATTCGACCAGAACATGTTACAGATAGTACTTTAGATCTTGTTCTAAAATATGCTGATAATGATAATATCTCTATTGGAGCACAATCCGGGAGTCAAAAGATCTTAGATCTATGTCACAGAGATCATACACTTGAAGATATTTATAACGCAGTGGATTTGGCAATAAAGCACAATTTAAAAATTAATGTAGACTATATTTTTGGCTTACCTGGAGAAATAGAAGAAGATATAAATCTAACTATAAAGATGATGAAGGAATTAGCTGATAGGGGCGCCCGAGTACATGCACATTCATTTATTCCTTTACCTCAAACTCCATTTGCTAAAGCACCAGTTAAAAGAATAAAAGATATTTATAAGAAAGAAATTCAATCATTAATCTCAAAAGGCTTAGCATTCGGAGATTGGAAGAAACAAGAAAGATTGGCAATCGAGATAGCTAAATATTTAAAGAAAATGAATTCAAAATAGAGCTTGTTATTCAGCGAGTTTTACAACATCTGCGTTTATATCAATAAATCCTTCTTTTTTTAATTGATCGAGAATGATTTTCAATTTTTTAGTGTTAACAACCTTAATTTTTTGCGCAATCTTTGATATATCAACTTGTCCTTCCTTAATTAATATGTCAAGAAGCTTTCCTCTGATTTGCCTTGAAGATCCTGTAAATGGAGCTTGTTTTCGATAATGAGAACTTCTTTTATTTAATTCTGGATGAATTTTCTTTAACATTACACCGTAATCCATAAGTGCGTAGTACCATTCTCTAGGGTTATTTATATCAACAGTCTGTTTCACAATTGGTAAAATTTGTTTATCGTTTACATTATTTTTTTCAGGAAAGAAAAAGTAAATGTATACTCTTCTTATATTTGTCTCTATAAAGATTGTAGGCATATTAAAGGCAAATGCCATGATAGATGAAGCAGTATTATGTCCTATTTGTGGAAAAGATTTTAAAGTTTCTATTGATTTTGGAAGTTTCCCATCATATTCATTAACAATTATTTCTGCGATCTTTTTTAATGCTACGGCTCTTCTATTATATCCTAAACCTTTCCATTCTTTAAGAATTATTTCAAGGGGAGTCTGAGATAAAGTTAAGAAATCTGGAAATTTCCTTGTAAATTTCAAAAATTTTTCTGATACCCTTCCTGTTTGAGTTTGTTGAAGCATAACTTCTGAGATTAAAACATTATATGGTGTAGTATTTTCTCTAAAAGGAAATTTTCTTTTATGAGTCCTATAATAACCATAAATAAATTTCCGAAAAGAATTGGTAATTTCTAATGTTAATCCTTTTTCTTTATAAAATTTATAAAAGTCAGTAATGAATATATTTTCACTAATTTTGAGCACCAAAAAACAATAATTGAATAGTATATTAAATAAACTACTCAAATAAAAAGAATTTATGGATTTTAAAATATAACTCTAGTTCCATAATTAGCTATTGAGTAAGATCAAATGCAAATATAGTAACATTTCCCTCTATTCTTTTTAGATTTAGTGAATATCCCGAGCTGTTAATAATGTGAAGCATAGGCTTATTTTCAAGGAGAATTGAACCTGTAAAGGTTCTATAATTTAACTCTTTCCCAATCTGAACTAAATAATTTAATAAAAACTTAGTAATTCCTAGCCCTCTCCAATCTTTATGAACAACAAATGCTAATTCCGCAAGAGAGGGTTGATATGCCTTGAAAAAAGCACCTAATGCGATAATTTTGTCTTCCCCATTTTCAGTATATTCTCCTACAATAATCATATCAGTTTTATAATCAACTGTTACGAGTGGTTGTATCTTTTTGTGCCTAAAATCTTTGACAGGGGTAAAGAATCTTAAATATCTATCTTTTTCATCTAAGGAATAATGAAGTTCTTGAATCATTCTTTCATCCATGGGCTTTACTGGGCGAATTTTAATAAGTTTTCCATTTTTGAGTTTCATATGGGTTTCATACTTTTCTGGATATAAACTTATTCTACCATCAATTGAAATGG
>JAEOTV010000106.1 GCA_016839635.1 Promethearchaeota archaeon
AATTTTTGTATTGTATGTTAAAAAAGCAATTTTAGTCTTTTATAGTTTTAAAAGTTGAACTACAATGGAACTATGAATTAAAATCAAAAAATTAACTTACTTAAGATTAGAACAAATTATTCTAATACCTCTATTTTTAAATAATCAACTGTAATAGTATTCTTTGTTTCAATTATATCCCCTATTATCAATACTTTTTTATCTAAAAACTTATCCAATTCAGGATCCTTCTCCCACATGTGCGTTTTTTTCCTGATCAATACTTCTGACCATCTTTTTTTATAATCATCTATTGGTTTAATTAAATATTCTGGTCCTTCTGAACGCGTTCCCTTTCCTCTAATTATTGCATAGAGGATTCCTCTTATTTCATTCATGAATAATAAAAATTAGTATAAAATAATTATTTTTGCTTAGAAAGATATCTTATTTTTACAAGTAAATCGCGTAATTCCATTTTATCATTTTCAGATGTAAGATATTTCTTTTTTACTCCTTCAGAAAGAGGAACAATTTTAATTTTATTTCCTTGAAGTGCTACCATATTTCCAAATTTACCGTCTAATACTGATTTCATTGCAGCTAAACCGAACCTTAAACCAAGAATTCTGTCAAAAGAATTAGGTGTTCCGGCACGCATTGTATGACCAAGAACTACGCTCCTGCATTCAAATTCTACTCCGTTTTTCTGAAACTCTTCTTTTAAATCATTCCTTAAATTTAGTTCATCGACAATTATTTGAGAAATACCTAATTTAGCTAATAAGGGGTTTCCAAATGTGTCTTTTGGTAATTTATCTATTGTTTCCTTTGATATGGTTTTAAAATCTCGTTCTAAAGACTCTAACTTAGGATAAGCTCCTTCAGATGCTACTATAATATGATATTTATATCCTGCAATAGCTCTTTTTTTTAAGATCTCAATAATATCTTTTTCTAAATCAAAAGGAGTTTCGGGGATTAAAATTATATCTGCTCCTGCGGATAACCCACTATACATAGTTAGAAAACCGGCATCTCTTCCCATAATTTCAACAACAAATACTCTTTGATGGGAATGTGCAGTAGTAGTTAGATTATCCAAAGTATTAGAAGCTAGTTGTACAGCACTCCAAAATCCGAAAGTATAATGAGTTCCAGCTAAATCATTGTCAATAGTTTTTGGAACACCAACTACTTTTGCATTAGCAAATTTATGCATAGTCTCAGCTACCCCAAGAGTGTCATCTCCTCCGATTGCTATTAACGCATCAATTCCCAACTCATTGAATTTCTCTGTTAACTCTTTTGCTCTTTGTTCCTTTGATATAACTCCTTTAAATGGATTAGTTCTACTTGTATATAAAATAGTTCCTCCAATTGTATGTAAATCATCATGATCTGCTATTTTGAGTTGGATAGTATCATTATCTAAAAAGCCTTTCCAACCTTTGAGGATTCCTATGCACTGTACGTTATTATCATAAGCTTTAAGCATGATTCCATAAAGAACAGAATTTAAACCAGGACAATCTCCTCCTCCAGTTAAGATACCAACTTTTTTTATTTGATTTCCCATATATTTTCACTTATTTCATATAGTTAGACTATAACAAAATAGTTTATAATAAAGAATTATGAAAAGGCTATATTTTATATTTATTCTAATTCCTTTATCTTAATTTTTTCAAAAGTGTATTTTGATTTATCCTGGGGAATAATATAACTTCCTCCTTGTAAGTCGGTGATTTTTAACGTAAACTTAAATTTTCCTTCTATAGCTTGCTTTAAATTAAACATAAGTTCGTCAATTTCGCTTCTTTCTGGATCATTTTCTTCTAGATTGTTTATATAAATTGAAACCGCATTTTCAAATCTGAATAAGATACCTTGTACGTTAGTATAATAGAAATCAGCCCTTGGACCTGGTTCTACCATTAGATCTAACTCAGGAATCTCTAATTTACCTGCTGGTGAGCGATAGATTTTAGATTTAAGGTCTTCTTCATTTGTTATCTGTAATGTCATTATCCCAGGTTCCATATTAGTAGTTAAAGGAATTATATCATTTTTATGAAAATTGCACGTATTACATTCAAATTTTAATATGAGCATTTTATCTCCATCAGGAAGATCATAAAAACTTCTAGTAATGTCAATAATTCCTTTTTGACATGAAGGACATTTAAAAGAATAGATTATCTCATTATTTCTCTTCTTACCAGACATATTAATTTTTCTTAAGTTAAATTAAATTAAATTTAAATGATTTTCATATAATTTTTCTCAAAATCAATGTAAAATAATAGTTTTCTTAATACAAGTTAATTGTTATAACAATTATTATTATAAAGTCTATATTATTGTTTCATATTGCAGTTATATAAGTAAAATCAATAGAACTTTTATTCATTGTGCCTTTATTGGACATATCTTAATTAATACAAATAAAGTATAATTAGTTGAATAAATTGTCAGACAATCAAAAAATTGTAGAAATATCAATGCATTGTAGAGGTGGTCAAACATGCATCACAGCAAGCCAATTATTAGCGGAAATGGCATTTGAAGAAGGATTCAAAGATACAATAGCTATCCCTATTATAGGAGCTGAGCGTAGGGGGGCTCCAATACAAGCTTTTTCAAAAATTTCTAAGAACAAAGCAATTAAAACATATGACAGTGTGGTAAATCCAGATTATATTCTAATGTTTGATACCTCATTATTAGAAATACCAAGCATAAGAGCTTCTATAAAGGAAGGTGTAAATTTAATAATTAATAGTGCTGATCCAATAGATAAGAGCGATCTCCCTGATAATATAAAGATCTTTACTGTAGACGCTACAGGTATTTGCATTCAGAAAAGTTTTATGCACGCTAGTGGCCCAATACTGAATATCCCTATGTTAGGGGCTTTTGGGAAGATAACAGGGTATTATAATCTAAAGACAATGGAAAAAGTAATTAAAAAACAATTTGGTGAAAAAAGGTTAGAAAATAATATGAGCGTTGCTAAAGACGCTTATGAATCAGTAAGAGAGATTTAATTATGTCTGATACAGAAAAATGGAAAAAAATTAATAAATCAGTAAAGGAACGTCCTAAAGTTCAGGAATACAAAAATTGGAAAGAATTATCCCCAATTCCAATCTCGTTACCAATTGATGGAAATATAGGTACAACTGGAGATTGGAGAACTTTTAGACCAATTATTAAAGAAGGATGTAATAAATGCGGAATATGCTGGATGTATTGTCCAGAGGGTGTAATCAAAAAGAAAGAGGATGGTACATTTGAAATTGATTTGCGTTATTGTAAAGGCTGTGGTATATGCGCTAAAGAATGCCCAACAAATAATATAGAGATGATTAGAGAGAGTGATAGAAAAGATGACTGAAACTCAAGAAGATTTTGCTCAAAAAAGAGAAACTATTATTATAAAAGGAAATATTGCTGCGGCTTATGCAGCTAAATCTGCTCGAGTCCAAGTAATTAGTGCCTATCCTATAACTCCGCAAACTACAGTAGTAGAAAAACTATCTGAATTTGTAGATAATGGATTAATGCCAGGAACTCAGTATATAAAAATGGAGTCAGAACATAGTGTTTTCGCCGCGGTTATTGGGGCTAGTAAAGTAGGAACTAGAACTTTTACAGCAACATCTGGTCAAGGTATATTTTATGCTCATGAAATGATTCATTGGGCTGCGGGAGCTAGACTTCCAATTGTTGTTGCAATTGCATCAAGAGGACCAGCCCCTCCCTGGAATATTTGGGCTGATTTTACTGATGTAATAAGCCAACGAGATACAGGTTGGATGAGTTGTTTTTGTGCTGAGCATCAAGAAATATATGATGAAATTCTGATGTCATATAAGGTTTGCGAAGATCACGATATTCTTTTACCTAAATTTGTATCTTATGGAGGATTTATTCTCTCACATACTTCAAAACCAGTTATACTCGAAGATCAGGATCGTGTAGATGAATTTTTACCTCCATTACCAAGTGAAGAAGGCTGGCCGCATATCTGGATGGATCCAAGAAGACCTATGATGTTTGGCAATCTTATCATGCCTTCAAGTTTTTATTATGAATTTAGATTAAAAATTCATGACGCTCTTATCAGATCGAAAGAGAAAATTAAAAAAGTTGCTAAAGAATTTGAAAATGCCTTCGGTAGAAATTATGGTAATGGATTAATTCAAGAGTATAAAATGGATGATTCAAATGTAGGGGTAATTATTTATGGAGATTTAGCTTTACAAATGGAACAAGCAATAGAAGATTTAAGAGAAGAGGGGTATAAAGTTGGGATGGTAAAATTAAGGCATTTTAGACCATTTCCAACAGAAGATATTGTTGAGATGGCTAAAAAGGTGAAGGTTCTCGGAGTTATAGATAGAGCTACTGCATTTGGCAGCCAAACTGGAGGTCCTGTGAGTTGTGAAGTCAAAGGTGCCCTGCATGAGACAAAAGGAACTGCAACAGTATTACCAATCATTAATGGATTGGGTGGAAGAGAAGTCACACTCGAACAACAAAAAAATCAAATTATAAAATTAGTTAAATATCATGAAACTGGAGAACTTCCTAAAGATATGATTCATGGAACTCTCTGGGATGGTTTATTGGAGGTTGAATAGAGAAATGGTTAAATTAAAAGAAGCTTTAGAATCTTGCCCAGAAGAATATTTCCTTCCAGGAAATTCTTGTTGTGCAGGATGTGGTTTAGAAATCGCCATTAGATGGGCAATAAAAGCATTAGGACCTAACACGGCTCTTGTAACTCCCGCTTCTTGTCTAAACGTCGTAGTAGGATTATGGCCAAAAACTGCACCTAATTTTCCATTTACAAATATGGCTTTTGCAGCGGGTGCGGCAGGAGCAACAGGTATGTCTGCTGCTTTTAAAGCAAAAGCATATAGATTTCCTGGTAAGGTTTGGGATGAAATGACCACAATTACATTTGCTGGAGATGGTGGTACTGCTGATATTGGAATTCAAGGCTTAAGTGGAGCAGCAGAAAGAAATTCTGACCAAATTTATGTATGTTACGACAATGAAGCATATATGAACACAGGGATTCAAAGATCTTCAAGTACACCACATGGAGCATGGACAAGTACAACTACTAAGGGAAAAGATCGTTTCAAGAAGAATCTTCCCGCAATTATGGCGGCTCATGATATGCCTTATGTGGCTACATGTTCTATTAGTGAGCCACTTGATTTATATGACAAGTTTAAAAAAGCAAAATCGATTAAAGGCTGTAGATATATCCATATTATGGCTCCTTGCTGTACAGGCTGGGGATTTAATTCTGAAGATACAATAGAAATTGCGCGCTTAGCTGTAAAAACAGGTTCATGGATTCTATATGAAGTAGAAAATGGAATTATGACCTTATCAAAAGCGAGTAAATCACTATTAGATCCATCAAAGAGAACTTCACTTATAGACTATATTTCTAAACAAAAAAGATTCGCGAATACTTCAGAAAAAGATTTAATTGAACTCCAAGAATATTTGGATCATACTTGGAAACGTCTAGAAGCTGATTTAAGTTGCCAAGAACAATATCCAAAATAATCTTTATATTTTTACTTATTCTATTTTTATTATCAGTTTTAAATTGGAATGGTATTCAAATGGGTTTTTTAGTTAAATTGGCTGGGAAGAATATAAAAGATATTAAGCTTTATCTTGATATTGCTGTTGAAAATATAATTGAAGGAAAAGTTATTGCTTTTCCAACAGATTCTGTTTATGGAATTGGGGGAGATCCTCAGAATTTAGATGTAATAAATAGAATTTATGATATTAAATTTCGCGACAGGTCAAAAGGATTATTATTATTAGTTTCGGATTACGAGGAGGCAAAAAAAATTGCTGAATTCAATGTTACCGGAAAAAAATTGGCAGATCGATATTGGCCAGGTCAATTATCTTTAATATTGAAGAGAAAAGAACCGAGTATTATCCCTCCAGAAGTAACTGCATTTCAAAATACGATAGGTTTACGAATTCCTGAAAATAAAATAATTTCAACCATTTTAAAACTTTTAAAGGAGAGAGGGTATTTTGGAGGGATTATAGGTACTTCAGCAAATTATTCTGGAGAACCTCCTTCTTTAAGTGGAGAAGAAGTAACGAAAAAAATTTTAAGTCCTATTGATTTAATTATTGATGCTGGTAAGTCAAAAACCAAACTATCAACTACAATTATAGATTGTACACTTGAGGAGATAAAATTTTTAAGAATTGGAAAAATTTCAGATGAAGAAATATTAGAATTTTTATCAAAATGAAGAGTGAGATATATGAAAAATTTTAATCTATTAGTGTCAACTTCGCGATATAATGAAACAAACGCAAAATCAGAATTATGGTTTACATTATTAATGTGCGATGACATGTATCCAATCATATCCGGAATTCAGTTCCCTGGTTTAATTACAGCGTTTACTAATTTAAGTCCAAAAAGAGTTCTGGCCAAAATCAGGAAAATTCAAGAAAAAGATCCTAACTATTTTCAATTTATATTAAAAATTATACCAATTGATTTTATTTGTGAAACTGATATTAAATCTATTGAAAGAATAATACGAGAAAACCAGAAGCAATTTATAGATAAACAAGATTCTTTTAAGATAACTTTAAAACGTAGACATCATCAAATGATTGAAAGAAACAGTTTTATAGAAGTAATTGCAAATCTTATAGATAATAAAGTCAATCTTGAAAATCCAGATAAGATTGTCAGAATTGAAGTATTAGGAAATATAACTGGAGTATCTTTTTTGAAAAAGAATGAGATTATTAGAAATAAGAAATGATTTACTAAATTTTATAGATTTTTTGCCTTCTCCACATATAATAGAGCCATTTTTTCACATATTAAATCATATATTGCCGAAGTTATGGAACTTAAACTAAGATCTGAATTAGGTGTAATTATTCCATAAGATTTAATAACGGAATTAAGTTGGTTATCAGAAATTTCAAAGTATTTTTTTATTACACTAATCTTAGTATTTGTTTGATCATTAATAGTCAATTCTGCTTCTTCAGCTGATAAAACGCTCAATAAGGTTAAATATATAATGTTTAAATTATTTTTTGGTGAGATAATACAAAAAGTTAGTTTATCTTTATTTAAATCTGAATATTCAATCCCAAAACTCTCAATACTCTTTTGGATTTGCCGATTGGCAGCTAAATATAGTAGAAGTTCAATGTTCTTTTTGTTGGAAATGTTTTTATTCTGCAGAAATGCTTTCTCTAAATAATAGCATGCTGTGAAAATATGGTCCTCATTTAAGATATACTTATCTTTAATAAATTGGACCATTGAATTGTTATACTTACTTTGTATCTCATTAATTATATTAAAAAACTGATTTACTGCTTTTTCTTCAGAATCTATTTTATTAGTATCTATAATCTTATTCAGAGATGTTTTGATTTGATTAATCGCAACAAAATAATGTAAATTTGTGTCTTGAATTTTAAATTCTTTTACAATCACACTGGTATACTCCACATTAAAAAAATTGGTAATGCATTAAATTGAATTCTAACAAAAATAGTAAAAGCTAAGAAGAATAACAGATATATTGTAAAAATCCAATCCTTTATAGTATATTCAATGCTATAATAAAAAGTACGTTCTTTTTTGCTGCCAAAAGCTCTTGATTCAAGGGCTTCCGCAACGTTAAAAGCTCTCCTAATAGAACAGATTATTAAAGGAATTAAAAGTGGAAAGAGGTTTTTTATTTGATTTATGAGCCCCTTTTTTTGCATCTCATAACCTCTACTCTGTTGAGCATCTAATATGTTTTGAGCTTCATTTGCGATAGTAGGGACGAATCTAAAAGCTAATGAAAATGAAAATGCAAATTCATAAGGTATTTTCATTGAAATTAAAGAAAGAGCTAAATCATTTGGATCGACTGATAAAAAAAAGATTGAGAAAGCAGTTATCATAATATAAATTCTTAATATCATCGCAATAGCAAATGATAAGGAGATAAATAATGTATTTAAAACGATTATGAAGAGAATTAAGAATGATAGACCACGAATACTTTTAATCCATTGCTTAAACAATTTTCCTATTAGAATTATAGGAACTAAACTCAAAAAAATAAGAAATAATGGAATAATTTCAGTGAATAGTAATGCACATATTGTATATACTATCGAGAAAACAAGTTTTGCCCTTGGATCTAAATTATGTAAAAAAGTTTTTTTTTTCATAAACTTAAAAGCATTTAGAAAATCTAAGGACATGTATATGCATTCCTCCTAAATTTTTAAAGATTTATTTTTTAAAAAATTCCTTAAATACCCTATTAGGGCATCTTTAGACATTATATTTTCAGTTTTCGGAAAACCATTCTCTTTCAATGCTACACAAAATTGCCAAATTTGAGGATGAATTAATGAAGTTTGCTTTATCAGTAGTTCATTATTCAATATTTCTTTTGTTGAGCCATCAGCAATTATTTGTCCATCTGTCATTAATATAGTACGTGGCAAGTATTCATAGGCAAATTCAATGTTATGAGTAATAATAATTATGGTTTTTCCTCGTTTTCTCTCGTTTTTAATAAAGTTAATAAAAAATTCAATTTCTCTTGCATCTTGACCTAAAGTTGGTTCATCAAAAACTAAAATATCGGGATCTCTACAAATTATAGATGCTATAGCAAGCTTTTTAGATTCTCCACCAGATAAATTAAGAGGTGATCGTTTTCTGTATTTCTCAAGATTAAATTCATGCAATATCTTATTTATTCTAATCTGAATTTCTTCTTTATCAAGATCGAAGCTATTTAATGAAAATTTTATTTCTTCTTCCACTGAATTGGAAAATAATTGATGGAAGGGATTTTGAAATATTATTCCAACCATCTTTGATAAAGTGGCAATGGTCTTGGAAGAAATACTCTCATTTTCAATATAAATTTTTCCTTCTGTTGGTCTGATTAATCCATTTAACGTTCTAATAAGACTAGTCTTACCTGCTCCATTTTTTCCCATAATGGCTAATAATTCACCTTTAAAAATGTTTAAATTTATATTTTTTAATGCTTGTGTCCCATTTGGATAGGTGTAAGCTATATCTCTAACCATAATAATAGGGATTTCTTTAGCCATTTGTTTCTCCTTTTTTTTATTTCAAAGATTTTACTGCTTCAGGAATGGAGGCAGGAATATTTTTATCATATAAATTTTCTTTTTTTAAAGTACTAAAAATTGAATAAATAACAGGTTTATTTAACCGGAGATTTTGAAAATTAATACTATTAAGAACTTGTTCACTTTGTCCATACTCTATTATATTTCCATTTTTCATTAAAATTATTTGTTGAGAGAATGGTAAAATGAGATCTAGTCGATGTTCACTAATTAAAATTGAGATATTTCTCTCATTTTTTATCTCATTTAATAAATTTATTATTTTTTTAGCCATATATGGGTCTAATAAAGCAGTAGGCTCATCTAAGATCAAGATTTTTGGTTCTAAAACTAAAATAGATGCTATTGCTACTCTTTGTTGTTCTCCACCACTTAATTCAAATGGGGCTTTATCTAAAATGTGTTCAATTTCTGTTATTGATGCACTTTCTTTTATTCGTTTTGTAATTTCTTTAGCAGGAACCCCTAGATTTTCTAAACCAAAAGCAATTTCATGTTCTACATTCATTGCTATTAATTGGTTTTCTGGGTTTTGAAACACAATTCCAATTTCAGTGGATAAATCTGCTATTGGCGTTTCAACTGTATTTTTTCCATTCCACATTTCTACCATTCCTTTATAAAAACCAGCATAGAATTGAGGAATTAGACCGTTCATACACCTAATGAGTGTAGTTTTTCCACTTCCAGTTTCTCCACACAATAAAATGAATTTATTATCTTCAATCTTTAAATTGATATTATTTAAAGCATATTCTTCGTTTCCTTTGTACCGATAATAAAAGTTTTTAAATTTTATTAAATCCATCTTAAAGCTTATTCCATTAATGGTTTATTTCTTTGATAATTTTTGATTATTTATAACTTAAATTATAAATATTGTTTGACTTTTTCAATAATTTCTTGGAGAATTATATTAGATTCTATCATAATTATTATGGATGCTGCTCCATCATGCCCACCACCACTAGTATCATATCTTTCTGAAATCTCCTTTAAAATCTTCCCTAAATTCAATCCTGTTTTTATACAAACTGTTTTTTTGGCTCTAGTATTAATAATATATTGATTTGGTTCTTTTGAGACAGTAATTCCAATATCAAATCCCGATTTTGTTAACATTGAGGCTACCTTTCCTCCAAAACTGCTAACGTTTGTTATACCAATTAGATAGTCCCCTTCTCGAATCAATTCAACTCTTTGTAAACCTTTTATAATTGCAATTTTTTCTGAGATATCGATTTCACTTTGAAGAAGTTGGAATATGTCTTGGATCTTTATTTCTTCGCTTAATAAATTACTCACATTTTGAATAGATTTATTATTACCATGTTTAAAGAAACCAGAATCAGTTAATATTGCTGAAATAATGAGAATCTTTAAAGGTGTGCTTAAGTGTTTTTTATAGAATTCAATCAATTTTAAAATTATTTCTGTAGTAGAAGAGTAATTCTCATCTATTAAATCTAATGAATTTTGATTGCCGTTTTCAGAATCTAATGCTGTATAATGATGATCTACATAAATAGTAGGAATTCTTGTTTGTGATATATCAAAATTATTATCAGTTTTGATTTGATTTATATTGTTTGCATCCACGATTACGAGGATATCAAAATTAGTAAGATCAAGACTTTTTTCATAAGAAAATTCAAATTCAGGAAAGTTCTTATTGAAATTTTTAATAAAATTTTTAGTTGATTTAGAAAGTTCCGAAAAATAAATTGAAATTTCTTGATTTTTGGAAATTTGATTTAAAAAAAATTTTAATGTAAAGCAAGAGACTAATCCATCAATATCTACTAAATCGTGAGTAGTAATTAAGATATTTTTGTTCTTTATGAAAGCTAAAAAATTTTCAAATTTAGATTTCAACATATAAATTCTTATGAATTTTATTTTTGAAAATCTGCTTGGAGAGATTTACTCATTGTTTCTATCTGGGTTTTGATTCGTTCTTCTTTTTGTTTTAATGTTTTTTGGCGCATCTCTAAAGTGACTTTTAAACTTTTTTTCTCATCTAATAACTTATTTCTTTCACTTTTCACTAAAATTCCTCCGATTGCCTTATAAACTGTATCTTCTGGTTGAATTTTTTCTAATTCTTCTATTGCTAATTCCGTTTCTCTCAATGTACTCTCAATTTGTAATCTTTGCGAAGTTAGAAACTCAAAAGATTGTTGTAGATTATTCAGATCTAAAAGCTTTTTCTTTTGTTCTTCAGTTAAACTGTCGAGATTAATCTGTGACATTTCTTATCTCCTTGTATTTTTATTAATTTATTTAATATGATATATATTTTATTTATTTTTGGAATTATCAACTATCTTTATCGATTCTGTGATTATTTTTCCAAAACTGATAATTTCATTAACCGACGCACGAAAGGCAGTGATATCACTGCTTTTTATATCAAAAACTATACTCAAGCTATTCTTTTTTTCTATTGAAATTTCAGATCGTTTGGTTTTTAACCGTTTAAACTCTGGTAAAAAAGAGTTGTAAGAAATATCCCGTATTTGAGAATTATTGAATTGAAATTCTATAATAGAGTTTATTGAGAAGTAATTGTTTTTACTCATTATTCTTCAGTGACTTCTAATTCTCTTTGCTTACGCTTTGCAATACGGAAAGACTCAGTTCCCCTTGGAGTTTCTATGTAATAGGCTCCTCCTGTAAATTTGGCATCACATTTCTTACAATGCCAGATACCGGTTGAAATTCTATGAATAGAACCTTTAGTTATACATTTAGGGCATTTTATATCTCCTTTCATTTTTTCTAATATGAGACGAGTTCTTTTTCTTAATGTACTTCCATATCTCGCACCGTATTTGCCCGTTATACCAACTTTACGAGTATTACCCATTTTTATCAATTTTAGTATTGAATAGTTGATGATATATTAAAAAATAGGATAAACTATAAATTTTTCTAAAATAAAATATATTACATTTATTCATTTTCTCGCATACATAATAAGATGAAATATGGTTCTTGAAAAAATATAAATAAATAAAATAGAGTTGAAAAAAATTTTTAAAAATTATTTAGTTTTACTTTGATATTGTAAAAGACTTAAATCATTTCTTAATTTTTTACCGAGTTCTAAAGATTTTTTGCCTAACATTTTGATTTCATCAATTGAAAATGTAGCAGCACCACTTTTTTGAATAGAAGTTATTTTTTCTTCAGTAACAGAAATGGATATTTTACCGTCACTCACTAATTCTTCGGGCAAACTTGGATCTAAAAATATGATATCTTCGATTTTTCCATATGTAATCGCAAAGGGTAATTCATTTACGATATTCTTTCCTGTTAAATACTTTCCACTCCACTCAACTTTACTCTTTTCTTCGTTCCAAATACCTTCAGGAATGCGAGAAGATAATAATGTAGTTAATGCACTCACTGCACCAGCATCAATTAAATTTCCTTGATAATTCATTACGTACATATCAACAAAAAGAATATAGACTGAAACACCTTCTTTTATACAAAGTTTTTTAGTTTGAACACAATCTGCATGTCTAATTCCACGATCTACTACACGTGCTAATTCGATTGATTGCTCGTCTGGAGGGCCTCTCTCAAATAAAGGAGATGCTATTGGAAGCAGTTCTGCCATAACAGTACACACACCTTCATTTGGAAGATCAGGAAAAGGTTCACCTACTTCATATTTTAATCCTGTAATGATCCTTGTTTCTCCTAATGAGACATCTGCTGAACCTTCTGCTGAGGCTATTACGTCACTTTTTATTTGGAATTTACGGTATTCCCAGAGTCCTCTTTCATCAATTCTTTCATCTTTTTTAAGATTTGAAATAATATAATCTCTTTCAATTTTTGAAATAATTCGTTTAACATCCATCATATTTATTTTTCACCTTTTTTATCTTCTTTTTTCTTTATTGTCTCTCCTTGTAATTTTACATATTTACTTTTTAACGTATCTAATTGGATTTGATGAACTTCCTCTAAAGCAACTTTAGCAAGATCTAAAAATTCGTTCATCTCGTCCAAATCCATATCCCCATCGAATTGTAAAAGGGAAACTTCTTCATTATACCAAGTGATAGCAATTGGCAAATCCGCATCTCCTGCTTTATCTTCAATACCAGAAAGATCTACAACTTTCTTTCCATCAATTTTTCCTACAGCAATAGCTGACACCATACTTTTCATGGGAACTCCAGCATCAGCTAAAGCTAATGATGCTACTGTTGTACTTGCACATCTAGTTCCACCATCTGCATCCATTACTTCAATAAAAACTTCAAAACTTGTACCAGGATAAAGTTCGAGAAAAAGTAAAGGTTCTATGCAATCTGCTACAATCATCGATATCTCTTTTTCACGCCGTCCAGGTGCTGGTCTTTTTCTGTCAAATACTGAAAATGTAGCCATCCTATAAAAAACTCGTAATATTCCTTTATCTGGTTTAGATAAATGGTGCGGATGCACCTCTCGTGGGCCATATACCGCTGCATATATTTTATTGTTACCCCATTCCAAATATGCTGACCCATCCGCATTTGCTATAATACCAACTTCCATTTTTATAGGTCTTAACTCATTAACAGTTCGACCATCAAGTCTTTTTCCATCTTCACGAAACAAAGTTTCAGGATATTCATCTTTAATTATTAATGGCATTTATTCAATACCTCTTTTCTTTTTTTCATTAATTATATATTCTTGCATTCTATCAGTTAAACCTACAGTATGGGCTTCAGAAGCTATTTTTCGAACTGATTCAATTAATAACCTTTCATGTGCGATATCTACTCCTTTCAACCAAATCCGACCATTCTGTGTTACAAATATATTACAATTCGTTAAATTTTTTAACATTTTTATCATTGATCCATTTCTACCAATTACTCTTGGTATTTTAGGAGGATCTATAGTTATTATAATCCCGCCACTTTTTTTTCCTAAATATTTTCCAACTGTAGTCAATTCAGGTTTATTTAAACGATCAGCGGAGAGAACTTTTACAACTAAAATGTCTCCTATATCGAATTTTTCAGTGCTTACATCCTCACGCACTGGTCCAGCACCTCCTCTAAATCCCCTTGTTCTGCCCTTCTTAATTGTGTTTTTTGGTTTAAGCTGGCCAAAGTCTTTAGCATTAATATCACATTTGTATTTAACGGGATTTTTATCAACTATTAAAGCAATAATCTTATCTCCAGGACGAGGTGTATAGAAGCCCCTCAGAGGTATTACATTGATATAATTCTTCTTTATTTGCTTTAATCCAATATTTAAAGAAATTATTTTATTTCTGTCCTTATTTAATATTGTTCCTCTTCCTGGCAAAAAATTTGTAACATCTTCCGTTAAAACTTCTCCCGGTACAACAACTTCTCTTGAATCTTCTTCATCTTCAAAATCTTCGAATTCATCATCTATAATTTCTTCTTCATTATTTTCCATTATAGTACTCACGTCTTTTCTATAATTTTATTATTCTCCTAACCTATGCTAAAAAATAATATAAATAAAAGATCTACAAAAACTTTTAGGCTAGGCTTTTAAAATTCTTGTCTGAACTCTTCCATGAGTTAGTTTATTTAATGTATCAACCAATTCCATTTGTAATCCCGCAGGCAAATTTACTACAGCAACCCAAGAACCATCAGATTGCCATTCATCTTTCTTGATTTGTCCATATTGAGCAACAATATTATAACCCTTCGCTGTAAAAGCTGTTGGGATTTTAATAGCCATTTCGACTTGTTCAATTCTTATAGGAATAATAGCTCGAATACTCTTAACGATATCATCAATTTGTTCTTCCGCACTCCTCATTAAATCAATTTTTATGTTTGCTTCTTCAATTGCTTTTTCTATTCGTGTGTATGGATGTGGTTTTTTATTTTGTGGATTTATAGCGTTTTTACTTATAATTGTTATAATTTGTTTCAATTTCTTTTGTTTTTCTTCTTCTCTTTGGGCTTGTGTCCAATGGATCTCTCCATCTAACAAAATATTTGCCCCAATTCTCCTTCCATCTATTGTATTAAATACTACTTCCATGTCTCCATCTGTAGCTTTTTTGCCTCTTTTTAAATCTTCGAAAACAATAAAACTCTCAAAAATAAGTTCTAAATCAATGCTTTGATGACTTAGTATCTCTTCTACAGTAAGACGAGATTTATCCTTACCTTCTTTTAATCTTATATTGATTTCTTCACGAATAAGTTTTTTAGCCTCCCAGGCTTTCTCAGGATCCATTAGCATTTCAAAGATTCTTCCTGAATTCTCAATTCGCCCTATGATATATCCGCCTAAATCAATTCTTGCTCGATCAATCATGTTACAGTTTCACAATTTAACTGATTGAATAATTTCAATTTGTTTTTCTATTATTTTCTGTCTTTCTGTTAAGAGATAAATATAAAGGGGTATAACCTTGATTAAATTTTACTTAATAACACTTCCTCTTCTTCCAAACTTAGTAGCTTAAAGTTTTTATCTTCCTTTAATATAAAAGCTACATCACATGTATTTTTATTTAAATTATCACCCATCAATTCTTTCAATGCTTTTAATGGTAATAATTTCAAATCCTCATCACTCATATCTTCATTATAATGCTCTTCAAGGTAAGCTCTTGCTTCTGCTGCTCCAGAGCCAATAGCAAAGGCTTTATAACCCCACATTGCTCCACTTGGGTCCGTTAAATATAAGGAAGGTTTATTATTAGAATCAATACCAGCAATTAGAAATGAAACACCAAAAGGACGTACTCCTGCGTTTTGGGTAAATATTTGTTTGTATTCACATATATTTAAAGTGCTATCTTTAACAGAAATCCTTTCATCATAATTTAATAAATTAACCTGAGCTTGAACACGAGCTCGGTCAATAAGCACTCTTGCATCCGCAGTAAGCCCTGCAATTGCCACTCCTATATGGTTATCTATCTTAAATATTTTTTCTGACCCTTTAATTTGCTCTTGAAGTTCAGTACTCTTCTTTTCAACAGCAAATACCACGGAAGTCTTATTCCTACATACAATTGCCGTGGTACCTCTTCGAACGGCTTCAATGGCATATTCAACTTGAAAAAGCCGGCCTTCGGGAGAAAATTGGGTTATTGCCATATCATAACCTCTTCCTGCTTGCTGGAACATTCAGATTCACCTTAAAAGTTTTTGATATTTATCTATTTATATTATTTTTTGTATTTATTTTCTATAGTTAAAAAGTAGTAATAAATACTATAATAAATATTTTTTTTAAATAATTTAAAAAAAGAAGGTTAAAAAAGAGAATAGAGAAGATTATTATGAATATTTTTTTTAATATGGTTTTATGACCATGCGACTTTATTTATAAATATTGACCACTCTAATAATATCATACCTTCATCTCTAGTACGAGCAACAAGATAATCTCCGTCTTTAGTGATTGAACCAATAATATTCCCTTTCCCAGCTCCAATATTTTTAGCAGCTAATTGTATATCATCATTTTTTAAAATTGCAAATCTATAATCTTGATATGTGAGAGCAGGTTCTTTTGTTTTCCAAGCATTTAATATTCCTTTAGCTTCTTCGCTTGTTAGTGGGAAATCTCCGGATTTAAAAATGATATCTCCTTCATTGTTTAGTAGAAAAACTTCCTCCACTCCTTCGTACTCATTTAAAGCCTTAACTAAATCATTAAATCTTTGTTGTTCCATAATTCTCCATCTTTCGCATAAATCTGTATTAATTTTATTGAAAGAAAGATAAAAATTTTAGAATTTAAATCTTTTTAGAACGATTAATTCTACATTTCAAAATTTAAGGAAAGTATTTTACATTAAAGAGATTAAAATATTTAATAGATTATCGATAATAGCACTTGAGTTTTATTTTATGGTACAAAATTTAGTTTTATTTGATAAAATCTATAACGTTTCAGATCGAGGAAAGAAAGAAGATATTTACCTTAGGTATCTTAAGTATTTAAAGGAGCGCATCAAAGGATTTACTGATACTTCCATCCAGATAAAAAAGCTTAGGAAATTTGATAAAAGATTTGAAATTACCATTAGTGGGTTAGAAGAAAATTTTATAGTTAATATTTTAAAAAAAGAGATTGGAAGTATTCAAAATTTTAAAGATATATCAGTTGGGAAAATATACAGAGGTAATCTTATAGAGGTAGGGAAAGTTGGATTCGGTATATTTGTGGATTGTGCGATTTTAAATCCACAGGTAGATGTTCTTGTTAACTTGCACACATTAAGAGAACAATTATGTGAAGGAAATGAGAGATCTTTGAAAGAAATTATTGATGCTTATAATTTTATCAATCATTTTCCTATAGATGTTAAAATTACTGTAGTAGATTCTGTTAACAATAAATTATTAGGTGAATTAGCTCCAAAAACTATGGAATTTTTTAATAAAATCTTAAAAGAAAACCTTGAAGGAGTCTTTTTAAGCGGAGAAACTAAAGGTCAATTTAAGAAGGCATTGACAAAAAAAGGTCATTTTCGAGACATAATTACAGTAAAAAGATATGGTTTTTTGGAAAATCTTGTTTTACTCAAAGAGGGTTCTAATGCTCCCGGAATTATTGCTCATATTGGTAACGAGCTAAGAAATTGTAAATTAAGTGCTATAAGACCTAAAAAAATAAAAAAACTGTTTGAATCAGATAAGTAAATGGTGGGCCAGGAGAGGATTTCAAGAAAGAAGGAAATCTTTTTTCCAATTGAACTCCCGACCTTCGCGGTGTAAGCGCGACGTCATAACCACTAGACCACTGGCCCTAAATTGAACGCAATCGGTGGGATTCGAACCCACGAGTCCGTTGGACACCGGTTTAGCAGACCGGCGCTCTACCAGGCTAAGCGACGATTGCACATTTGATTAATATTTGATGTAATACAATTTCAATATAACACTTTAAAATTTTAATATTTTATTATAAAATATAGGCATTTAAAGTAGAAAGAAAAAAAAAGAAAAAAATTTTGGATTAAACGTTTCTAAATGTTTTTTCTTGACCGGCGATGTTCTCGTACCCTATTTTCTCCATAACACCATAAACACCCAATCGGAACGCATATCACCCAATTTATTATAAGATATAGAAAAACTGTTGCAAGTTCGTAACTAGGATC
>JAEOTV010000107.1 GCA_016839635.1 Promethearchaeota archaeon
GATTATGACCAGTTTGAAAATAAAATTCTGAGTTTTTTAAAATTTGCATTAATTAGAAGACTCAAGGAAAATCCAAACGATTTTATCTACTTCCTACAATGTATAAATGAAAGTGGTTTTGATGATATAATTTATACTCTAAAAAGATATGGAGTATTCAATATCCTTCATCTATTAAATGTGGATGAAGATCTTGCAGCTCAAGTAAAAAGAAATATGGTTAGATACAATATTCAAAAGCTAGATATCATATCTTTAAATGACCCTAACCAAAACTTAATATACTTGGCGAAAAAGACGCTTTCAGAGGGTAATTTTCGAGATATTTTAAGTGTTTTAAATAGAGCTGAAGGTATCTCTGAATTCGATTTGCTTAATATTTTAAGTCAAGACACAGGAAAAAATCAAGCCTTATTAAGTGTTTTAGAAGAAAAAGCAAGAATAAATATTAACAACTTGCGGCAGTATATTAGAAAAAAACAGGCGATAGATAAGGTATTTTTAGGTGATTTAAAACTAAAAAACTATTCCCATATCTTATTTATTTTAGAATTTGAAGAGATTCTGAATAGAATAGCAAAAGATATTTTCTTTTATATTTTATCAAAAATTCTAAGGCAACTAAGCAGAATAATAGAAATATATTCTAAAGTGTCTAATGATAGATCACTGTACTTATTAGCATTAAAGAAAATTGACGGAACTACGGATTCAGAAGAGTGGATTAAAATAAAATTAGAAGAACTGATAATTAAGAGATTAAATAAGAGACAAGAAGAACTTGTTACTGTGTTTAACGCGAATAATCAACCATTTCTAGTCAATGGATTTATCTTAGCAAGAGTGATGGAATCCTCTTTAAAAGAAGCCATGTCTGAATTAAGAAATAATCCAAGTTTAATATATCAGGATGTTGCTGAATTAAAGTTAAAATCTGATATCATATCCCCAATTTCATATTGCATAGGATATGATATTATTAAAAGATTTGAGAATTCCGAAGCAAGTCGTAAAGCAGAAGTAGAGCATATAATTGAAACTAAAGAGAAAATAAAAGAGGAGAAGGCTAAAAAAATCCGGGAAGTACAAGAAATAAGCACTCTAAATTGGATTGAACGTAGAATCACCAGTTCACTCATGAGAATTACTAGCCCTGGAATTAACCCAAATCAATTATATTGGCAGGAAAAAGATACTAAAATAGCTACAGATAATATTAAACTTCATAGTGAGTTAAAAGGAGAACCTATTGAGTTAGTTTCAGATTTTTTTAATTTTGCTATGGAAAAAATTAAAAAATTTGGACCAGAGATTAAACTTCCAGATTATGGAAAAATTAAGGAGATGGTTAATGACATTATCGAAAAAGTCTTAATGAAAAGACTTAAAATTGCTCCTACTTCTGAACAAAAGAAGAATTTACTTGATGGCGAACGCTATGAAATCGGGAATCAGGTTGCTATCAAAATCGGGAAATTGCTTGATAAAGCATTATATACCAAATTCAAAAGTAAGAAGTAAATAAGTAAATCTCTTCCGCTAGATTTTTTTTTAAATTTTATTCTCTTTATTTGACTTATTATTTTAAAATTAATTTTTGAAATAAAAAAGATATTAAAATATTCGTTCTTTACTTTACTAAATTAGAAAGAAATGATAGATTCTTATGGCTTCAGTATTTTCATGGATTAAAAAAGAAATTGGATATATATTAGGATCCTTATCGCAAATAATTAAAGCATTATTGCTTGTTGGTTTTGCCTCTAGCGGATTAGGATGCGCTATTTTTTTACGATATTTAGGATATAATGGCACAATCATTACTTTTGTTAGTATTATTGTAGAACTAATCGCGCTCGTTTTGTGTTATTTTCTATTACGTGGATATTTAAAAACGGAAGAAAAAACCGAATCTTCTATTTCGAAAGGTAAGAAACTCTTATAACAGAGGATTTTAAATAAATAATTCCCAGGGTCGCTCATCGATATGCTGTGAAATCAAATATTCTTTTATATCTTCACTCAAAATATTTGGATCATATTCCCAAGCTCCCTGTTTATTAAATGAAACACACTTAACTTTTTTAAGGTTTAATTTAGACCGAACTAAAAATCCGTACACAGCAACTTGAGGGAGAGATAGCAAAAAGTTTCCTTCCGGTTTATAATCAATCACTTTAACAACATCATTTTCAATTTGAATTAAATCAATATGACCTGTTATCGTCACATTTTCTTTTTTATCCCAAATCGGAACCTCTATTGCAACAGCATCTTTATCCTTAATTAAAATGTTTTTCAAAATTGGTTCATGCCCAGGAACACCCAGGATATTGTTTTCTTGATAGTTTTCAAAAACATTTTGAGCATACTTAGGTAATTTTGAATCAGAATCAGAATATCGAATTTTACCAGATCTAATTAGGTTTTTACTATAACTTCTAGTAAAAGCAGATTTAAGACCTTTAATTTTAAATTGAGATACCCTCGGAAATTCTCTTGAATTAAACAGATGATTAGGAATTACTCCTTCGTAAACTCTTTTAAAATGAGCCTTCAGTCTATTTAATTCCTCTCGATTAGTAATTATTTGAGAGTATTTTTCTTTATGGTGTTCCTTATTCCAATTAAAAGAATACGGAATATTTTGATGGATGTAAGTCTTTATCTTAAGTTTAAACAATATAAATACTCTCTTTTAATTTACCAAATCTAACTTGTATAGTTAATATAAATTCTAAAGTTAATTAAAGAATTTCACTTATTAAAAACAATATGTTAACAATTTATTAATTTAGTAATCCAAATTGTTAGCTCGCTCCCGACATTATTATTTGATTAAATCTTTTGATTGTCTTGACTTTATTGATAAAAATTGTTCCAAAGATGCTAAACTTTTAAATATATTGTTGGTAATATTTCAACGAAGCTTAAGAATTGAATTGTGTTTAATTAATTTTTTGAGGTTTATTTACATAAAAAAGGGGTAATAAATAACAGGATTTTTATGAAGTCTCTGAATTTAGATATGTTGCTGAAGACACCTAAAGATATATTAGTTAAGGATATTAACCAAATTTTTAATAACCTATTAAATGAAATTCAAAATTATCTTGGCTTAGAAGTAATCAATCAAAATATAATAATTAATATTACGAGTGATCAAAAGGAATATTCAGAGGATTTTTTCAGTCTTGGAGTAAAGAGAACAATAATAAATGATCAAACTCAGATTGAAATTTCAGAAAAGTATGTAAAATTTTTGAAATTCATCCTCCTCAAGGAAGCATACTTGATTTTTGTCCCATATGAATTAAGAGCAAAACAAATTATCCAAATTGTTATCCATGAAATAATAGAAAGTGATCTTTCTAAACAAGGTGCAATTAATGAATGGAAGGCACTAGTACGAAGTAATATAATCAATTATGACTTTTTGTCATCTCAATTTGATAAGCTTGATAAGTTTTTTAAGCTTGAAGCAACAGAAAAGACTCAAAGCCCAACACAATTTTTTTTTGAGTTTATTCATAGAAATGTTACTTTGATTCAGGATAAAATGGATGACTTTTATGACTTAATTTATGAAGAATTTATTTACAAAACCTCTAAATCTCTTTTTAATGATGAAATAGTAGAAACTATTAGAGTTCTAGTAAAAATTTTTTATAAACTAAAACTTTTTAAAAACTATAGTGAATTTGAAGATTTTTTTCAAAATTTTAAAGAAAAAGGATTAGTTTCAACTAATCTTAGCAAACGAAAGTTTAGTGAAAATTTACGTTGGATTAATAAAAGTACTATTATATCACCTTCATTTCAACCAATATATCATAAAATTGGTTTAGTTGTTGCAATTTCGGTTTTAAAATTTAACCCTATTTTGAATAGAAGGGATGTTTATAATATTATAAACCGAATACCCTTTTTACATTTTCCAGTTTTTTCAGAAAATGGATTTTCTGAAGATATTTACTGCTATTTCATACTACCCAATATTTATTTAAAAGATCTATTGACCTTTATTGAAAAATTAAACAATTTTGGTTATGTTATTAATAAGGAGTGTTATCTCTTGAAAGAGACTAGTAACTTCTTAAATCTAAATTATTTTAGAGAATGTTTTAAAGATTTGCGTAAAATATTAAATCCGGACCATAAGGATTATGATATTCAATTTGAGCTCAGAGACTCAAATTTATATGGAGAACCAAATAAAATAATTGATCTGGATCTTCTGGATTGGATTATTTTTGAAAGAATTGGGCAGAGCAGTCTAACAGGCTTTGGATTTGAACGCAGAGAAGAAACCCTTCAAAAAATTAAAGAAGAATTACTAGATCACATTGAAAGCGAAAGAAATTTAATTTTAAACTTAAAATCTTCCCTTAATAAATTTTATACCTCCCAACAACTTAAAAATGAATTCTACGATTTTCTTGAAAAAAATAAGAGATTTGGATTTTTCTATATATATGATACTCTTAACTACATAATCAAATACATAAAATTAATTGAAAGATTAATTAAACAAAATCCTGAAATTAATAATTTGACTAAGCTCCATAAATTTCTAGAATTACATAAATATTCTCAATTGATTGAAGAAAATATATTTTTTAATCGTAAGAATATTCAATCAATTGTATTTAAAGAGCTAATGCCATTTTTTTTTAAAGCGGTTGAAAATTACAATACATTAAAAAAAAAATTTAATCAATTTTACAATCTGTTTAAATCCTGTAGAATGTTAAAAATTTTCAATATTGATTCTATGTTAGAAATAGTTAGAAATGAAAAATTAATAGAAAAAATTTTTTATACAAAAGAACAAAAATTAAGAAAATCTTTTGAGAAATTTAAGCCTTATAAAATCACTAATCAGAAAATTGATTCAATATTTATAAGATTTATTGATGCGGGTTTAATTGCACCCGAACTAATTAGAACAATTATTACAAGTTCTTTTGCCAAATATCATCCAATTTTAATATTAGAGGATTCAATTGAAGTTAACAATCAAATAGATAAAATTATAAAATTTTATCCAAGAGTAATTTTATATAAAGCAAAGAGTTTTTTCGAAAATAAGTCTATCATAATTTTATTTACCTATTTCTTAAATATCAAAGAAAAAGAATTATTTTCCTCGATTTTATATAATATGTTTAATAAAAATTTAATCAGTTTTAAAAGATATTTTACAAGTGGTCTGGTACCCTTTGTATTAATTAAAGATTTCTATGATTTTGATCGAGATGAGTTTTTCTATACTAAGGATTTATTTGAACAGAGTTTTCTTTATATACAAAAAATAGTTGGAGAATTTCATAGTCCACTTAGAGAACTTAAACCAAATTCTCAAGATAAATTTTTTTTGAAAGAAAAAAACTTCTTTAATTTAGTAAAAGAAGTGGAGAAACGTGTAGCTTATGAAAAGTATGATTATGATATCAATAGAATAACTAAATTAACTGAATTTCATAGAAATCTCGATAAAATACTTCTTAATCCAGATATATACAAAAATTATCAACAAGCACGATTTTTTAAAAATTTTATCAAATCAGTTAAATTTATACCTAATTTTCAAGCTTTTGGGATAAGCCAATATTTTTTATATATTCATCCTTCAAGCCTAGACGAAATAGATTTTAAGCATTTGCTAATCAATAATTTTCAATTTATAAAATACCCAACGAATATTAATAATACAAACTCTTTTTTAATCAAATATCTATTTCCTATTGATAATCCGAATATGAAACACCTTAACTGGTACACAAAAACAAAACGTATAATCCGAGAATATTGTGTATTTTCTATTAAAAAGATATATCAGATTCTCAATTTTAATTATAATATAGGTTCTCATGGCTGGAACTATGATTCAAATCGATTTAAAATATATATGCAAAATATTCTTTTTAATCCAAATTATAAACCTGAATTTACAAAAATAAGGCATTTTAATATTGAAAAATTATCAAACCAAGACATATTTGGCCCTAATTCAGATTATTTTCAAGCACTAACTGATTTATATTCTTTGCGGTCTATAGATATAAAATCATACTTAGGTACAAGAAAACATTCAATTATCAATAGTATTAAAACTCTTCTCAATAAAAACTTGATTTTTCCTTTTATTTCACTGAAAAATTTTGATTTTCAGGATATTATCTTTATCATTATTCCTAATATCAAAAAAGAATTAAATTCTAAAATCATTAAAATTTTTAATTTCTTCAATTATGGCTTTATTAATGAGATAAAAGGGGAATACTACATCTATGGATTTAATGAAGAAATAAAATTCGAAAATGGGATAATGATAAAATTATACTTACCTCAATGTGAACTTGATGAATTCCTCAAATTATTTGATTTACTGTTTGAATATTTAGAAGTTAACCAATACATTATTCTTACAGATCTTATTAAAGGAAAAAATCTTCTTAAGAAAATTTATGGTGATTTAAGATTTTTAGAGGCCTATAATCCATTAACCAATTTAATATGGAATGAGAAAGACAAAATCTGGTTAAATCATAAACTTTATAATGAAAAATTTGAAAAGTTATATCCGGATCTTTTTTATGGCTCAATCCGGTTTAATTCAAATTACAAAAGTAAATTATCTTGATTAATTAACTTATAACAAATTATATCCATTTTATTTTTTAGTTTGGTTTAAAAAAGTAATATTGAAAATAATATTGATATGCCAGGTGTCGAAGGTTTTCCGCTAGTGTAAAGTCCTATTAGATGGACATTACATTCTATTTCTATTTTTAATATTAAAAATCTGTTAATATTCTGACAAATAAAGGCGTATAAAAAGTTTCAGTGTACTTTAAAATAGTAACTAGAGAATAAGATAATAGGCTAGGTCATGAGGGTATGCCACGATCATGTAATTTCTTATGAGAAATTTACATTCTATTTTTTTTTAAGCTTTTATTAGATAAAAGTAAAGATTACTAAAAACTTATTCTAATGATGTATATTAATTTTGGAGGCATAGAGAAAAACACACGATATTGATGTTAAAGAAATAACCATAATAATTAAGATCTCCATTTGTAAATATTGAGATAGAAATGTGCCGAGTGGTAAAAGAGTAATACTCGCTAAATTAGAAGATAATGACATTATCCAAAACCACAGATTCTCATTTTTTCCAGTTCTAGAGATCTGGAGAAAAAGAGTTATATATAATACCACAAACAATCCACCTAAAAGGTAAATAAAAGAATATGTAAATACTAGAATAATTATATTTGAAAAGAGCAACAGGATTAAGCTAAATATATAAACTAGTGTTAGAAAAATAATTGCCTGTAATAATTTTTTGTTTTGAATAATATTTGATTTATTCTTCAAATGTATTTTTTTAAGTAACCTCTTAGCCAAGTAATAACCAATTATATTAAAAATTGTAAAAATGACATAAAAATCTGAGTATAATGAAAAGCCATTCTCTCCAAAGCGAGAAAGAATGTAAGAACTAAGAGGATAAGCTATTAATTTATCACTCCACAAAAAGAAATAAGCTGAAAATAGGAAAATAATGACAAGAGGTGAAAAGTAATTTAGATAATTGTGATTTTTGAAAGTTTCTTTAGGTTGCGCTTGATTTGGCTCCTTTATTGAGGACTTAGTCATAAAAACAAATATTAATAATAACGGAGATGATATTAGCCACCCTACCACAAAGAAAATATTCCAAAAATCTATTGAATCAAATTCTTTAACACAAAGTTTGAAAAGAAATGAAGAAAGCAGTACTCCTAAAGATGAACAAGTGTTGATTAAAATAATTAAATTTCTTTCACTTTTTTTATCAGGAGAATCTAAAAGCAGTTTCGACATTCCTGTTCTGATTACTGCTTGACTTATAAGAAATAGAACTAAGAAAATAGTATAACTGAGAAGAGATTGATTGTATAAAATAAACATTAAAAAGCTTAAAGAAAGGATAAAACTAAAGGAAATTATTATCTTGTTCTTATACTTTGAATATTTGTCAAAAAAAAGGCCCAACGCGGGGAATGAAAACAAAACTAGATATGATAGGCTCTGTATTAAAGATAAATTGGATCTATTTACATTTAAAACATCAAAATGAAATAAAGGGATATAAACAAGAACGTAAATTTGAATCAAACTTATTATGAAATAAACTAATGAGAATAGGACATAAATGTTCTTACTATTTTTTATTTTTTTTAGGGCTTCTTGAATATTTTCCCTACTAAATTTTTTATCCAATTTTTCATGAGTGAGCATATCACTTTATTTCAGAATATCTAATTAAACCAATTGTAATTTTTATATTGGGTGTATCGATTTTTGCATTGGAGTTTAAAAAGATAATTTTAGATAAAATTTCATGAAATTATTTAAATGTCCTAATTGTAGATTGTGTATAGATTTTGACATCTCATTCAAAAAAGAGCTATGTCCTATGTGTGGTATGCCTTTAGACTTTCGTATGGATAAGAACCCACCTAATATTGATAAGAAGTGTTAATTTTAAAGATATCTCAGAGAACAAGTTTAAGATAGAAATAGATTTTTTCTAATAGGTTTTTAAGATATCTGCAAAATTTAAGAACCATTTTCTAGCTTAAAGCTTCAAAATGCATTTAAATCCTCCAAATTTAATTAAAGTTTTTATCTTAATTATTTAAAAAAATTTATTTAGATATCCTTATGTTTTAAATCATGATTTTCGAGAGAGTTAAAATATCTACCACAAACATAACAATATTTACATTTTGAATCCAAATGTACTGGAGTCCTACAGGATGGGCATTCAATATAAATGGTTGTTTGAAAATACATAAAAAATAATCTATAATTCTGTATTTAAATTACTACATAAATGCCTAAAATAGACGAAATTTGTTTGGTCATAATAAAGTTTAAACATCATTTTAGATAATTTAATAAGTATAAGACATTGAATTACTCACATCAGGGCCTATAGCCTAGCCTGGATTGGGCGTCGGACTTCTAATCCGAAAGTCGCAGGTTCGAATCCTGCTAGGCCCGCATCTTATTCTGAAGCTCTCATTTTTAAATCTACA
>JAEOTV010000108.1 GCA_016839635.1 Promethearchaeota archaeon
GTCGAAAAGCGGTAATATTTAAATATGAAAAGTGCTAATTATATTTTAATGATAAATTATAATTAATCTTATCAATAGTTTTATAAAAAATTAATATATAATTTATAAGAAGTGATAAAAAAAATGTGTAATAGTTGTAATTGCGATGGATATGACCAATGTTCTATAGTTGGGTATATGCCAGTTGGCTTCTGCTGTACTAAATGCTATCTTTATAACGAGGCGCAGACGTGCTTAAAATCCAATGTGAAGGAGAAAGTTTCGAAGATTGAGCCTATAAGTGCTAAGATTGAAGATGGCGTCTTAAAAGTTGTAGTTAAGAAGGACGAGAAAGAAGTACCCTTAGTAATTGACTTAGATAAGCAGCTTGGTTCTGAGTAGAACATAAAATTAAAATTTAATTAGCATTGAAATTCCATTTGTTCAAGTGAATGGATCAATTCCCTGGCAAGCCCTTGAATAGAATGAGTGTGTGAGGTAGTATTCAATGGAATGCATGAGTGTACTTACAGGAGATTTATATTATATTAACTCCTTTTTCTCTGAGGATCTCGAGGATTTTGGAGGATTCAATACTTACTTCATTATCCCGAAGGACGATTGTTTCTAATTTTACTAAATTCTCAAGTCCTTGTAAGTGTTCTAATCCATTAGCCTGTAAATCAAGGATCCTTAAATTTTGTAGTGTATCTAAACCTTTAACTTTACAGATTTGATTACCCCCTATTTCAAGCACTTCTAGATTACCTAAATTATCAAAACCCTTAATCTCAGTAATATTGTTCTCATTCAAGTAAAATTCTCTTAAGTTAATTAAGTTATCTAGACCCTCGATCTCAGTTATCTTGTTCTCAGCTAAATTTAAGAATTCCAAATTTTTAATATTTTCTAATCCTCTAATTTCTAATATTTCATTTTTTGAAAGTATAAGCTCTCTGAGATTGGTTAATTTGTCCAATCCCTTAATCTCTGTAATAAAATTACTTCTTAGCCGCAAACTTTCTAAATTTTGAAGTGTTTCTAATCCTGAAATTTCAGAGATACGATTTTCAGACAGATCTAGCCCTTTTAAATTAATAAGATTTTCGAGATTTTCAATCTTGGTAATAATCTCACTCCGATTGATAGCTAGGTATTCTAAATCTTGTAAACCATCAAGATTTTCTATTTTTCTTAGGGAATGACTATTACATTCTAGATAATTCAAATTTTTGAGATCCTGAAGTCCTTCAATCTCGTCAAAGTCAGTTATATTAATTGAAAGTGTTAACTTTCCGTCCTCTATAAAAATTTTATTTCCTCGGCAAATGACAAAATTTTTGGAATTTTTATCTGACATTTCTAAGATTATTTAACGAACTGCGCCTTTATATATTTTTGGGCAGTGTTAACTTTGAGATTTTCGAAAAATCATTAAAGTAAAAAAAAGAAAAAAAAAGAAAATTTTTTTTAATGCATTTTGGGTATTTTCAGTAGATATTTCTCCACTAGACTCATCATTGTAAGCAAAGTTGCAGTAGAGATTATCCCAAAAGTACTAAAGAAAAATAAGGCTTGGAATTCACTAAGCGTAAGATCGAGGGCTTCAGTTTGGTCCTTTGGTTCCTTTCCATCAGGAGGCTGCAGTGGTTCTTGAGGTGGGTTCTCACCAGAACATAGGCAATCAGTATAACCACCGTTTTCCAAAGCATAATTCAACGCTATAGCGGTATAATATATTGCCATATTAAGATTATGTTCAATAGTATCAAAATACATAGTACAATTGAAACTGTGAGTCAGTACATCGGGTCGCATGCTATGAGTCCATAGAAGCTCTCGCGAATAACCAGTCCATACGCCTTCTACATCTTCCCAAAATTCCCAGTCAGTATTCGTAGGCTCATATTTATATAACCATTGAGCATTTTTAAATCCATTTTCTCCATAATAGGTATCAAAAGCGGCTCGGTAAGTTGCCATGTAAGGATCGTAGTACGTTATTAAATTGCTTTGGAGTTTATTTCTTGCTTCATTTATATCGAAAAATTCAGTAACACCAACCTCTTGGTTTCTATCCCCATCATTACAAGTCTTATATGTAACATAATCAACATACTTTCCGAACTCACTATACCTTCCGGTTCCACTTAATACATGACCATAAAAAGTGGCATCAGCTATCACATGTGCCATAGCTCCTAACCAACCTGCGGCTCTCTGACAATCTCTCTTTTGAAAAGCTTTTTTAACTTCTTGATAATATATATTCGCTGCTCGTGCGGCAAGATCATTAATAATAAACCCGTCTAAAAAATATAGTTGATTATGACCAGTCGGGCGCGCTAATGTATTGAAATCAGTTCTCTGGCAAGTCCTTGAACTAAATGAGTGTGTGAGGTGGATATTACTTATTCCCATGCGGAATGTCTTAAAATTGCGTTTGTTGGGCATACTTCTTGACAAGCCATGCAATCAGTACACTCACCAATATTTTCTGCTATGACTTTCCCCTCGACTAATTCATATACTTCAACAGGGCACGCATTAATACAGTCCTCAGCACCAATGCATCTATCTAAATCAATTTCAACCCAATGTTCCCCTTCTTCCCATTTTTTAAGCTCTACCATGATAATCACAATAGTCAATAATTAAAGTTCTCATATATTAAAGCAAATTTAAATATTATTGACTTAAAGTAATTTGTATATTAGTTATTTTAGATAATTCTCCCTATGCATCTAATAAAAAGCAAATTGATTTTTAACCCAAATCAATTACTTCAATAAAAATAAGAAATATAAGAAAATACGATTTAAAATAATACTACTTAAGGAATTACTTAACGTATAGAAAAATTCAATCGCTATTTTTAACTTTTGAATTAATATCAAACATATGTGAACTCCAGAACTCTAATGAGGATATAATTTCATTTCTTCCAAGAAATCCAACAAATCGTTCACTTTCATCTTCCCTCACCACTAGCAATGTTGGTCCTTCTCTAATTTTGCTTAATTTCTTCAATGCTACTTTTCCTGATTGTTTATCATCTATTGAATGAAATTCAGAAATATTCTTCATCAGATATCCCACTTTAATATCTGGTCTTTGTCGAATCGGTACTTTTTTTAAGTCCTGGATATAGACTATTCCTACAATGTCAAAACCTTGATTCACGGGGAAAAATGATTGTTTATATTTAAAAAAATAATCTCTTAGTGCATCATCGACGTTAACATTAAAGGGAATCGCTACATTTGGAATGCTTAGCATGTCCTTAACAAAAATATTAGACAAAATCATCTCATTTCTTGTTTGATAATATGAACGCCTTGCTGATGATGTTATGAAGTTACCAATCAAAATTAACCAAAATCCACTGAAAATACCAATCGTGAAAATTTGGATAACCCCGTATGCCATCATACCATATCCAACGATTACTCCAACCCTAGAAGCTGATTTAGTCGCTGTCAATAGATTATCTCGCCGTTTCCATAAATATGCTCTTAATAATCTCCCTCCATCGATTGGAAAAGCTGGAATAAGATTAAAGATGCCTAATCCTATATTTGATATACCTGAATATGCCAATGTTACTATTAAAACAGGATGAAGGGCAATCGGTAAAAATAAAAATATCATAAATCCCATCCCAATAATTAAGCTTGACAATGGACCAACTATTGAGATAACCATTTCAGATTTAGGTGTTCTTGGTTCTTCCTCAATTTTAGAGACTCCTCCAAACAAATATAACTCAATTTCCTCTACTTTGAGATCGTATTTTTGTGCCACGATTGAATGGCTTAATTCATGGATTAATATTGAAAAAAGCAAAATTAAACCACTTAGTAACCCAACTATAACTAAATCAATTAAAGGCGCATTAGGAATAATCGAAAGATAAAAACTTGTTGAATAGAATCCAACTAAAGCGATAATCAATATCGTAGATAAATGGAGTTTAATATTGATTCCATAAATTTTAGCTATTTTTATTTTTCCAACCTCTTTTTCATGTTTTATTTTATACTTTATACTATCTATAAACTTATTATTTTAAATCGAAAATATAGATTTCTAATCTAATTATATTAATTCATCTATTAATTCTCTTTTATTATTAAATGAAATAAAATTAGGCAAGGAAACCATATTTTAAAAAAAAAATTAGGTTTATTTTGAAGGATACAAAGAAAGATTATTAAATGCATGGATCAAAATTAATTGATTTTTCAATATTCATTTATGTCTTATTCCCATGAAGATTGTTTTAAAATTGAGATTAATTAATCCTTTGAATCTCATCTCTCATTCTCAATACTCTCTCTGGCAAATTCGAAAAGACTGCGTCAACAAACTCACCATTATAATTCATGGAAAGGAAATTTTTTATCGTTCTTTCAAACTGAATACCCCATATGTAAAACGTAAAACCTCTATCTTTGACTATTTTAAATAAATCATAATCCGCATAATTGAAATTGACATTGATTCCTTGGACATTTAACTTTCTCATATTCTCTAATTCTAGATGTTTCTCATTAATAATTGAATGTTTTAAGAAAATCGAATTAATTAATGTGACATCTTGATTGAACTCTCTAATCTTAGAAAAAATATCAGGTAGAGGGCGAGGGTAGAGAGCCGGTTTTCCAATTTCTATATTATTAATTAAATTAAATTCTTCAGCAATTTCAATTATTTTTATACCTACTCCAGGTTCAGTTATGTCAAAATTATATTTAATATCATATTTTTTAAAACCTGTAAAAACTTCACGAAGAGTTGGAATTGTTTCACCATTCTCTAATTTAAACTCTTTAATATCATTAATAGTTAATTCATTAATTAAGACATCATTTCCATTTTTTTTGAGACTTTGATAAAAGCTTAGAACAATTTCTCCGTCTTTTGACAATTTGGCTTCAGTTTTTATCCCATCGACTCCCATATCAATTGCATTCTGAAATGAAGAAAATGTATTTTGTACACCTGTGAATCCAGATCCTCTATGCCCCCAAATAAAAGTTCTATTCAACCTTTAGCACCTCCAGTTCCCTATTAATTTCTAAACCTAATTTTATAAGATCAAAATAAACTACTACATATTGAAGATCCCCCTGTGCTTTAATATCTCCTGCTAAAAAAGCGCTATAAGCATCCACATTTCCAAGAAGTATTTGATTCATTGTCTTTTGAGAACAAGTTATGGAGATATCAGCTCCTTCAAGTTTACCTTTCCCACACTTAAATTCTCCTTCTCCAAAAACAACCCAATATTTAAAATCCGAATTGTTTAATTTAGTCTGCACAATATTTTTTTTTAAAAAGCCTAGTTCTTGATAAAATTCATCATTTTTTCCTGCTAATTGCTCAAGAGCTTTGCTAGATTTCATAATATTTTTATTAACACAGCAACTTTCGCACATAAATTCACTTAAGGAAATAGTTCCACAGTTTTCCATATAACATTCCCATTGATTTGTTTCATGATTAACATTAATACTATAACCACATTGTAATGGCAGAGTGTCGATTGTTTTGCCACATCCACTACATTTTAAACTCATTTTAATATCACCTTTTCTATAATTTCAGTAATCTTATAGATTCCACTAATAACTAGGGTTAATAAGTATTCATATTATTTTTTGAGTAGAAATGACCAAAAACTATGATTTTTTTTTTGTCATTTGTGAGGATTTATTATAAGATATTACAAAAGTTCTAATTTGAGAGAAGACTGGCTCCCACTGACCATCCATAATTTCATCTTGTGAATAAAACTGAAAATATAAAAAATTCAAAAAAAAAGTGAGTTAAAATATGGCTATTTTTTTCCCTTAAAATTAACCATTTTTATTAAATATTTGAATTTAGTTAGCTACATTTAATAATTTACAATTAATTGATTAATGAATAAGTGTCCAGCATACCACCATTCATGATTAAAAAAGTGTACATAATGAACAACTTTATCACTATCCAAATTATAAATCACCGTTTTCCACACCACTTGGTTAAATCCCGCTTCATGATATAAAACACTTGTTCCATCTGTATAGTAAATCTTTACATCAAGAACATTTCCCCCAATAAAGATGAAAACAAGTTTAAGAGTGTTTCCGTCACTTACATTATCATAGTTGATTGGAAAATATACATCAATTTCAATAAAAAATTGACACCACCAGGCATCATGACCTTGCAACCACATAAAATCCTGATCTATATATTTGAAACTATCTAAAGTACCACACATTAGTTGTCCTTGCCTTTTTTGATAAACATTTGGATAGACAGTACCACTATAAGCCATAACGGATGGAAATATTGCCAGTATCGCTAAAAATGCAACAGTACTAAATAGGACTAATCTTTTATTTGATTTATTCAAATTTCTCCTCCTCTATTTATAAATTTCTATTCTAATTGCATGCATATGTTTTTTGAAAGATTTCGCTAAAGTATTAAAGGTCAAAGTCTTATAAATAGATTTAGTGTAGAAAGTTTAGGGAAACTCTAAGAGTTATTGTAGAGTGTATTAATTTATTTCTAAAAATTACAAATTACTCACACTCGGGGGGAAATTAAAGTTTGGACTCCACAATTTTTATTTAAAAAGTCCGAGGTTTATTGCATAATAATTATGACAAGTGAAATTGATAAGTTTCCTGAAAATGATCTATTTTCATGTCCATTTATTCACCTTTGTATCTTACCAAAAAACGAGCATTGTCATATCTCGCGATGTAAGGTATGCACTGAATATATTCAGAAATGCAAGGGTTTAAAGCCAAATATCTCTACTAAATAATATATTTTCCTTACTATTCTAAATGAAAGTTTTAATTTTCAGAATAATTTAATGAAGATTTCTAAACATTAAATTCTCAAATCTGATGTTTTGACATTCTCCTAACTATACAATTGCAAAATTAATATGGGAGACTGAATATCGACCATGGACCAAGTAAAGACAGAAAGAGTCCTAGAGCATTTACAATCATCCCAAAAATCGCAAAAATGCTTCCAACTTTCTCAGTATCATTAAATGGTTCGAAATTTTCGGCTTTTGAACCATTTACTCTAGAATAGACTCCCAAGACTAAACCTCCCACACGTGATAGTAGGATCGCAATCGCTACTATTAAACTTAATATATAGTTATAATGAGGCCAATAGAGGAACCTATAAAAATTATAACCAATAACTAATGATACAATTCCTATAAAGAGAGAGAATAAAGCCTGTCTAAGGCACAATTTAGAATATTTCCCAGGAGGTCCCCTCTGTAATTGTGATTGTTGTTTTACTGGGACATAATATATTTTCGGTTCGGGTACACTTTGAGTTCTTTCAGGTTTATAGTCAATTGTTTTAGAGGTGGCTAGAATTTCAGTACCACAATTTTGACAAAATTTTTGTTGCGAATCAATTAATTTTTCACCACAATGAGAACAAAACATGCTTTTTTCCTACAAGAGATTTATATTATTTAATACCCTATGGATTAGTTAATAATATTGAACAACTTACTTTTTAAACTTTCTCTATTATTCACAATATGTTTAGAAAATCAATTTAGGTCCGTTTAAAATGGTAAGAAGTATAGATGATGTTCTCGATTAAATGCATTCAACTTGTGTTATCAAATTGAGACAAAATAGGAAGGATTATGTTCTTGAGCAATGTTCTTACTTTTTTTCTTTTATATTGAATTATATCAAATCACTTTAGGAGGCTCGCTAATCTTTTTTTAATCCTCTCTTTTATTTTTGAGTCTGATCAAAAATCTTTAATATGTGAGAAAAAATTTTGAAAAAATATAACTTAGTTGGATTGACTAATAAAACAAAATTTCAAAAAATTATAAGCGACCTTATTCATTCTTTAGAAGAGATAGATTACATTCTTTAAAATATAGTAAAAGTATTTAAAGTCCGAAAGTTTGAGAGATTTGAAATTTATTTTATTCGTGAAAGGTAAATTCAGAGTCTGGTTTCAATGAAAATTCCTTTGAAATTAGTCTGGAAATAATTCTAGAATGTTTTTCCCCTTCCAGCCGAACATTGATTTTACTGCATTGGCAAATTCGATGTATACTCTTTCTTTTTTAACATTAAAATGTTGTTCTGCAAAATCACATAATGATTCAGATAAATCATTTGTTTTTGACTCAGGTAATCCCACACTCTTTAGTTCCATAAATATAGTAGGTTCATTTGTTCCTGCAAATACCATCTTTGTAGCGGTCTCAAGTGCGACCATTACCAAAAATTCAGGTTTACCTAATTCTTTTGCTACAAGTTTTGAGATTTTATCCATTATTTCTGCTTTTTTTTCTTCATCAAAGTCTTGATTTATTTGAATTTTGAGATATGGCATGCATATCACCTCTTATTTTTATATCCTGATGATTTTATCCAATTATCTTGGATTCTTAGAATGCATTATTTATACATTCTTTTAAAGGTTTTACCTTTTAAATTTCGAGATGATAAGGGATGTAGTATGTATTGGATTATCTGGAACTTTTAGTTACTTTGGAAAAACCATAAAAATGGGTTCGAAAACTGGGCATAGATGGCCACTTCGAATAAAGGAGACATCGACATACCAAGCAAATATACTTAATAATAATGGTGTTTAATATTCCAAAGTTCTAAAAAATTTTCATTTTACGCTACTTAGCTCATGGATGAAAGGAAATTTCAATCATTTTATTCAATATGTAAATTATATCCTTTTGGTTCAAGTGAATTATATTTTTCGATATACTCTTTCTGTTTTCTATCCAACTCTTCATGGTTAGAAGCAGTGTCTAAAATTTCAAACTCAAAGTTTTCTAATCCATACTTTTCAATATCCTTGATTAACTGCTCTGGAAGATCCTTTTTTATTTTCTCACTTTTCCAGAAATAGAATACATTTTTTAAAATGTATAAAACACAATTACAAGCTCCCTAATCTTCAATATTACTGTTTGTAAAAGTGTGATATTGATCAAATATCATTATTATGTGATTGATTCCGTCATTGATGATCATTTTGCAATATCCATCTATACGAATATTGACATTCAACCAAGTATATTTTCTACATGTGACTGCTTATCAAAAAAACACTTGATTGATATCGCCGAGGGGTGATCATTCCCATCATTCACTTGTTCGTTATAAGTCGGATGAATTAATGAAAACGATCATCTTTATATATGATCATTTACATATTTTACTTGAGGTGAGTAAGTTTTTATGAACAGTTTAAAATCGAAAGAAAAAGCAGTCAAGAATTTTGAAAATATAAAGGACGCCCTACGGGGTTTATATGA
>JAEOTV010000004.1 GCA_016839635.1 Promethearchaeota archaeon
CATAACTCATCTGGGTAAGATATCCAATATCTCCAATTGTGAGTTGAAATCCAAATTGTTTATTTAAAATAGAATAATGGTCCCATTCTTTTATACGAAGCCATCCTTTTCCAATATTTTCTTTATTATAATTTAATATAGGTTTTCTTGCCCATCCTTTCTGTACAAGGGAGCCATCCTTATTAAATAAATTCGAGGCTTCTGTAATTTCGTTTTGTTTTCCCATAAACAATTCCTTCTTATATCCAATTTAAAAAGATAGTTTTAAAAAAATTTTAGATAAATTAAAATATTTGGGTATGTCCATTAATTTAAGATGTATCAAATGTCCACAGAATTTGAAAAAAATCTAGAAAAATATGCTGAAGTGGTAATTAAAGTTGCCCTGAATTTACAACCAGGACAGAAATTGTGTATCTATGGTCCACTCACATATGGTGTATCTCTTGAAGCAGCTCCTCTTATTAGGTTAATAACAAAAATAGCCTATAAGAATGGCGCCCGATTTGTTGAAGTAATGTGGTATGATGAGGAAATACATTTAAGTCGTTTTCAAAATGCTCCGATAGAGACATTCAAGGAATTTCCGAAGTGGAAATATGATTATATGTGTAAACATATCAAAGAGGGTAATCCTATCCTTTATATCTTAGCTTTTAACCCAGATTTACTTTCTAAACAAGATTCGGAAAGACTTAAACTTTTTCAAACAACTTACTATAAAGGAGTGGAAGAAATAGTTAACATATCGAAAAACCGGCCTTCTAACAATTCGTATATTACAGCTCCTGTCACAGGATGGGCTAACAAAGTTTTTAACGATGTAAGCCCACAAGAACGAATAAAGAGATTATGGAATAAGATTTTTGAGATGTGCAGAATAAAAAACGAAGATCCTATTTCTGCGTGGAGAAAACATATCACTCAACTAAAGGCAAGATGCGATTACCTCAATATTAAACAATATTCTAAATTAAAATTTAATGCACCAGCAACTGATTTAATAATTGGTTTACCAAAACAACATATATGGAGAAGCGGTAGTGTAAGATCTAAAAATGGTATAGATTATGTGCCTAATATACCAACTGAAGAAATATTTACAATACCACATAAAGATAAAACAGAAGGATTTGTGAGCGCGACTAAACCAATTTTCCAGAATACAATTATTGAAGATTTTAAATTCACCTTTTCAGAAGGTAAAATTGTTGAGATTTCTGCTAAAAAAGGTGGTGAAATACTTCAGGAAATGATTAATATTGACGAAGGAGCGAGTAAATTAGGTGAAGTTGCGCTTGTTCCTAATAGTTCTCCAATATCTCAAATGAATTTGCTTTTTTATAATGGACTTATTGATGAAAATGCATCTTGTCATTTGGCATTTGGAAGAGGATTTCGAATTTGTATAAAAAATGGCGAGAAAATGTCCGATAAAGAATTTCTGGCTATTGGAGGGAATCATAGCAAAATTCATACTGATTTCATGATTGGATCTGGTGAAATGGATGTTGATGGGATAATAGAAGATGGAACTGCTGAACCGATAATGCAAAATGGAGAATGGGTTTCTAAGATTTAGTCAAGTATTCGATCGATAGCTATTAAAAGAAATATAGCGAAATAAAATATAAGTATCTTCAAGTGATTTATGTGTCATCAGAATTTGAAAATAATTTAGAAAAATATGCCGAAGTAATTGTGAAAATTGGTCTTAATGTGCAACCTGGGCAGCGTTTACTAATCGGTGGACCTACATCTTATAATTATGGGACTCCAATTGAATTAGCTCCTTTAGTAAGGTTGATTACAAAAAAAGCCTATAAAATTGGAGCGAGGTTAGTAGAAGTATTTTGGGATGATGAACAATTAAGAAAGATTCGATTTGAAAATGCACCAAAAGACTCTTTTGAAGAATACCCCATTTGGCGATTGGATTGTCAATATCAGTTTGGAATAGGAGGAGATGCAGTTCTCCTTTTTGGTGCTTATAATCCCGATTTGCTTAAAGGTCAAGATCAAGAAGCCATGTTAACTGCCTATAACACTTACGCTAAACATAGAAAATCTTTTAGTGGTTTAATATCTAAGAGTGCTGTTAATTGGACAGCTATTACTGCTCCTGTTGAAGGTTGGTCCGAAAAAGTATTTCCTGATATTCCTAAAGAAGATCAAAAGAAAAAGTTTTGGGATACTATCTTTGAAATTTGCCGAATAAAAAATGAAGATCCTATCGCAGCTTGGGAAGATCATATTAAGCAACTCATTGTTCGGAGTAATTATTTAAATCAAAAGCAATATGATTCATTAAAATTAGAGGCACCTGGTACTGATCTCACAATTGGATTGCCAAAAGGTCACATTTGGGGGAGTGCAAGATTTAAAACCCAAAGCGGGATTGATTTCGTAGGAAACATTCCAACTGAGGAAGTATTCACAACAACGCATAAAGATAGGACAGAAGGAGTTGTAGCTTCTACAAAACCACGTCACACGGATGTCATAATAGATGGGATGAGTCTAACATTTTCTAAGGGGCGTGTTATAGAAGCATCTGCAAAAAAAGGAGAAGAAATGTTAAGCAAATTACTTGAAACCGACGAGGGGGCCAGAAGACTGGGTGAAATTGCACTGGTTCCTTATAGTTCACCTATATCACAATCAGAATTGCTTTACTACAATACTCTTATAGATGAAAATGCCTCATCTCATATTGCTATAGGGAGAGGATTTCAATTTGCCTTGAAAAATGGTAGAGACATGTCTGAGGAGGAGTTTACTAGAGCAGGTGGTAATATTAGTAAAACTCACATTGATTTTATGATTGGTTCAGAAAAAATGAATGTTGATGGGATTACAAAAAAAGGAAAAATTGAGCCAATTATGAGAAATGGAGAATGGGCTTTTGAAGTATAAAGCTCATTCTATTTTTTTACAAATATTATCTATTTTCTGAATAGTTTCGTCGATAATTTCATCAGTATGGAGCATACATGTATAGAACCTACTCCCTGCTACTGATATAATCTCTTGATCGACTAAAGCAGCTCCCATTTCACCC
>JAEOTV010000109.1 GCA_016839635.1 Promethearchaeota archaeon
ATCGCTTCCTTATTTTTTTTATTTAAGTTTTTTTTTAGACTTAATAAAATAAGATTAAAACGATATAATAAAGCCATTTGGCATGATTTTGAATATTTTTAAATTTTGTTTAGAATGCATTCATCTATATTAGAAACCCTAATATATTATATTTATAAATTAAATGAATGTCTATCAATATATATAAATTAGAAAATATCGTTATAGAGAGAAGATTCACTTATAAAAATCATATTATTCAACACACTATAATCTGTAGCTTATGAGCACCCCCGATAACCTTCAATCAATTGTTTGTAGCCTAATAGAGGAATATTTAAAGAAGAAACCTTTCTTTTCAATTGAAGACATTGTAGTGTTCATCAATAATCGAGTGAGAGCTAATCCTAATTTGAATAAAAACAGTATTGAAGTTATTATTAAGAAATTAATTAGAAAAAGAATCCTTATTCCAGGAACCAAATTAATGAAAAATAATATTATTGAACATCCAATAAGAAATGAAATTTACAATTATATACGAAAGAGTCCATCAAATGTTAATGAAATAATGAAAGCAATAAATGTTGGAAGTAATCAAGTATTATGGCATTTATCCTGTTTAGAAAAATTTGAATTTACACGATCAAAAAAAATCGAAAATCAGAGAATTATATTTGAATATGATTCAAACTCAGATTTAGACGAGTCGTATTATTATTTAAAACAAGATATTGTTCAAGACATATTAAACCTACTAAAAAAAGAAGGAAACTCATTTAAGGTTACAGAAATAGCTTCAGTCACAAAAAGAAATTACAATACGGTTAAAAAATATCTTGAAATATTACAGAAATTGAAATTAATAAAAATTGAAAAAGATAAAAAACGAGTTCTCTATAAGATAGACATCGATAAATATGAGAGTATTAGAAAATCAATTCCTTATGGAGAATAGAAAAATTTGCAAGTTTATTCCAATGGAATTTATATTTTGAATTATACATTAGAAATTTAGAAAATAATTTAATCAAAAAAAATCATGAAAAAAAAATTTAGAGTTCTTAATATCATAACTCTTTACGTTATTTTCGCTATAATCTATTTGATCTTTTTCTTAATGCAAATAGACAGTTTATTACTATTTCTTTTTCTAACTATTGGGAGTGTTGCTGTTTTATCTACGGGCACGATCTATACAGTTGTGACATCTCGAGATAGCCCGGCGAAAAAGATAAAAAAAGATAAATATTCTCAAAAAGTAAGCTCCATAAAAAGAGCTCCAAGTGAATTAGTTGAAGACTACTTCGAAGCCATGCCATTAATAGATCAATATGTTGATACTGATGAAACATTTGAAAATATTGAGTCAATTGATGATTATATCTTTACAATATTTGATAAGGAAGAATTAAACAAAATCGATTTGTTAGGATTTTCAAAAATGGATAAAATCTTCTTCATTAGAGAAATGTTATATTTTGATGCCACTGAGAGAAAGCAGATAATTGAAGATATCTTAAAAAATAAGGAAATTTCTGATGAACAAATTATATACAACCCCCCTTTAACCACAACTGGAATGGATGATAAAATCCGCGTTTATATAAGATCATTAGTCGAACCTGGTGAGAAAACTAAAATAATCATTATTGAAACCTCTGAATTAATAAGTATAATCAAAGAACAAGTTGGAGTCCTATTTGATTATGGCTTAAAAGATTTTCTCCTCTCCACAGGTGGAATTTTATTAGACGAAACTAAGCAAATAAGGGACTATTCTGTTGACGACGACGACGAAATTGCGCTAATTCCTTCTAGAAAAAAATAAAATGAAAAAATATTTTAATAATTTTATATCACTTTAATTATTCAACCAGCAACGCTAGCCGGAATTAACAATATGTCATCTCCGTCAGTTACGTCGAATTCACTAAGGTAAGAATCTTCATCCATTGTAACTCCTCCTGAAGACAAATGAAAATCAGATGGATCTAGCGCAAATAAATTTGCGACCGTATTTTTGATATCTCCAACTTTGTTTCCGGTAAACACAAGTAATTTTTGTTTTTTCTCTCCTGGTCCTATTGTTGATAAGAAAAAAACTGATATCTTCTTTCCTTCAGAGGGCTTTTTGTGTTCGGGGGTTTTCTGTTCGGGCGTTTTAACTTTAACATCATCTGGTGGAGGTTTTGAAGCTGGTTCACCGAGATCTTCGTCTAAATCTTCGTCAAAATCCCCATCTAATTCCTCGTCGAATTCATCATCAAATTCCTCGTCAAAATCCATTAGATTAACACCATAAATTTGATTATTTTTTTTTTTTACATATATCCTTTAGAAAATAATGGAATTCAAGTTATATAAATAAACTTAACATAACCAAGTAATGGATTAAATGGAAATCACAAACACTTTAGAATCCGAATCAATTTATTATTATTATAATATACATGAGTTTAGAAAAGAATATGAAGGATAAACCTATTCCTAAGTATCAAATTCGAGAAAAAACACCCGAAGAGGAGTTAGATGGAAGTTCTGATGTAAAATTACTTAAAAAAATTAAGGAAGAAAGAAGTAAATTAAACCGGGAAAAAATTGAATGGGAACGTCTGATCAACAAAATTGATGGATATAAAGATAACATTGAAGATTTAGAAAAAAAAAGAAAACAAAAAGAACTACAAGTAAGAAAACTTCAAGATCAACACCAAAAACTAAAAAATGAACTTAATAAGATGA
>JAEOTV010000042.1 GCA_016839635.1 Promethearchaeota archaeon
TCTTTAAAGAACTCTACTTTTTCTTCTTTGCTCATAGAAGATGCACCATTATCGAATAGTGCTTAAAAATACCCTATATAAATATTTATAGCTTGCAAAATAAAATAATAAAAGGGCAAAAAGATTTTAAATCTAAAATAAATCTATACGTAAACTTTGGAAGTTTTAAAATGTCATTTGGAAAATTAACAGAAGGTACTGCTGCTAGTCAAATGAGAATAGCAGCTTTGGGATTTATTATTGCTGCAGTAGCAGATGCAATATTGGAATTAGTTGGTTTCTTTTACTTCATACTTTACATTAACATTATCTCTAGCGTTATGCTAGGAATTGCTATAGTTTTCTTAGGTCTCTCAATGAAGAAAATTGCTCTAAAATCTCCCGGATTAGCTAGAAATGCGGATACAGCGGGAGGATGGTTGATAACTTACGTAGTTTTATTGATCTTAAGCTCTGTTATGACCAATTTCGCTGCTGTGGAACTTTATGCAGGAATAGTTGCTCTTATAGCTTTGGTTGCAAAAATTAGTGGTTTTATGAGAGTTAATAGAACATTTAAACAGATGTCTTTATCTCCTCAATCTAGAACAAAACTTGATTCACCTATATTTCCCTTATATGGTTGGTATGATCTTATCATGGTTATTATTATATTCGCATCAGCATTTTCATGGAGCTTAACAGTCATAATGGGTGTTGTAATAGCTGCTATAGTTGGACAAATCATTCTGCTTGTTACAATGGGTATTAAATTAAGTACTAATGCTACAATTATTGATAAAATATCTGTTCAACCTGAAGTAGTTCAACCTATAGGAGTTTATACTCCAGCACAAGCAGCTAAAACTGATCAAGTTGCTTTCTGCTCTCATTGTGGAGCTAATATTAATCGAGAAGATAAATTCTGCGAAAACTGTGGAGCCGCAATCTAATATCTTCTTTTTCTTTTTTAATCTTGATAGAGTAAGTTTTTTATTACAAGATCGATTTCTTCGTTTGATGAGTTTAGCTCTTGATGCTTTTTTGATATTATTGCCTTTCATATTAGGAATAAGCTTACTCATCATATGGAAAGTTAAAGCAGATCTAGTTGGCACAGCTATTTTTATTCTGATTCTTATCATTGCGATTCTATATTTTAAGACAAGTTGGCAAATTGCGATTTTATCTTCAATTGCTGGGATAATTAAATCTTTTCCAATTTCCCTGATGGTATTAACTTCTATTTTAATGATAACTTATATGGAAAAAACAGGAGCATTGGCAAAAATCATAGTCTCTTTCAAGAAAATTGGTGGTGGAAACAAAGCCTTTCAAGTTATGATAATTAATTTAGCTCTAGGTACTTTTTTAGTATCAATAGGTGCAACACCTGTTACTATGCTACCTCCAATTATGATAGCTATGGGTTACTCAGCTTTTGCATCTGTAGCTCTTCCTTCAATAGGCTATGATCCTTTATGTACATATGCTTTACTAGCTGTTCCTGCAACTTTTTTTGCAGATTTTATGGGAATTTCAGATCAAGCTTCAGGTTTAGCATTTTCATATTACATGCCTTTAGTCACTACGGGGATTGCTTTAGGTATGCTGTTTCTAGCTGGTGGAAAAAAACTATTGTTCAGTAAAGATGGTATAACATTTGGTTTAGTTGGCGGTATAGCATCAGGAATAGTAGCGGTTTGTAGCAATCTTATTGCTTATTATTTCAACTTACCTGGTTTTGTTTATCTTACAGGAGTAATTGCGGGATTAATTTGTGCTATATTTCTGATTGGAGTAGCTCGATTAAAACGAATAAAAATTATTGACCCATCTGTTCTATCAGAAGAAGAAAAAAAAGTAGATGAAACAATGCCACTTTGGAAAGCACTATCTCCATGGCTCTTTCTTATTGGTTTTGTAGTTATAACAAATCTTATTCTACCGTCAATACCAGTAGTTGCTCAATTCATGAATGACAAACTAGCAATGATAATTAGAATTGGTGAGATTGATATAAGTTTAGCAATTTTGTCACGAGCATATTTCTGGGTTTTTATTTCAGTTATATGTACGTTACCTCTACTCGGTTGGAGAAAAAAAGAAATCAAAGAAACAGCAATTTTATGGGGAAAAAGATCTCTTCGTCCTGTTTATTCAGCAGCAATTTTCTTTGCAATAGCTTATATCATCATTTACTCAGGTTTTACAGTCTCGAGTTCTGGATGGCTTAAAATAGATGAATTTAACATGGTTAGTATACTAGCTACAGGTTCAGCAATTATCTTTGGTAATTTTTATCCACTTATTGTTCCTTTTATTGGGATGTTTGGAGGATTCATTAGTGGATCAGAAACATCTTCAATTGCAATGTTTACAAATTATCACCAACAGACAGCTGTAAACTTAGGAATAAGTGCACTTGCAGTAGGAACAGCAAA
>JAEOTV010000110.1 GCA_016839635.1 Promethearchaeota archaeon
AGATTTTTAAGTTGTTCTAGTTACCCTGAATGTAAATTTACTTTTAATCCAGAATTTAGAGGTCAAGAGCAAATTTTTTGCCCTGAATGTGGAAAATCATTAATAATAAAGACGGGAAAAGATGGAAAATTTGTAGGATGCACAGGTTTTCCTAAGTGTAAATTTACTTTTGATTTAAGAGACTAAAATTAACAAAATTTATGCCCATATATTTTTTGTGCTTCTTAATATTTTTTCAACTTAATCTTTCTTTTGGAAACAGGAACTTTTCAAGTTTATTTCCTACGGGAGCTAAAAATTCTTAATTAATATTTGTTTTGAGAAATAATAATGTCTAAGTTAAAATCTCTTTAATTAACCACTTGAGTGGTTCTATTAATTTCGGGTCTTTATTAAGAACATTTAGTGAATAATATTTAATTGGGATTTTTTCTTTTTTTAATCTTTTAAGGTTAGAAATATTTTTGTTTATCTCAATTTCTCTTAAAGGTGTCTCATCTTTAATGACATTATTTATAATCAAAAGCGGAACTTTTCCAAACTTCTGGCTTGAATAGGAAGAAATAAATTTTTCTATTAATGAATTGACTTCATCACAGGTTTTTTTATCAATATTTTTAATAAGAAGAATTATTGCTTGAGCGATATCTAATCCCACTTTACCATTTAAAAAATCAAATACATTAGCCAAAATAATATTATCAATTACTATCCCCAGAATTCTAGTGGGAATATCTAATTTACTTTGATTATTAAATTGGAGTATTTCAATAGATCTTAAAAAAGTATCTTTGCCAGAATCTTTAGGTCCTATTAGTAGAATTTTTTTTTGAAGAGCAATATCTTGGGTGATGATTCTGATTTCAGATTCTGGAAATATTAAATCAAAAAATCTATCATAAATAGACAAAAAATCTATTTTAAATTCTTCGCAATATTCTTTAAATTGTTTTATGGTTGGATTTTGTTTATATTTGTGTAGAATTAAGTTAAATTTAGGGAGTAATTTTAATTCAGATGCAAATTTTTCTAAAAAATTCTTTTTTGTTTCTAAGTATTTGTAAATATCCGTAAGTTCATTTTTAAAATATGAGGCTCGGATTATACCAGAAATCATAAGTAAATCTCTTCCTCCCCTAGCAATATCAGATTTCATGTAAAAAACAGTGTTAATGGTTTGAAATTTTCTAAAAGAAAATATAAAGGTATCTTCCACTTCACTAAATTCCAAAATTCTCGATAAATCAGGAAATCCATAGATATCACTAATATCTGTATTACTGTAAAGGATATTAGGCCCTATGCGCATGTCAAAATAAGATAACACTAAAAATTTCTCAACCATAATCGGTGATTTCATTTCCTTTTCAATAATAAAAAAAAAAATTGAAGTTTTAAGTCTTTCTCATAATTAATTATAATATGATTCGATTTACAGAATCTTGAAGATCTTTTCTTTTAGATAGTATTCCAGACTATAAATCTAAGTAAAAAATAGAGAAATTATTAAAAGATGGGGATTTAGGGAGGTCAAACTTAAAAGAATTTCAGCATTTAAATCTTAATAAAAAAAAAAATTTATCTCTGCTGAGATATAATAAATTAGAACAATTTAGCATTAAACATAAATATCCCTATTACTTCTATTAATACAGACGCAAAATAAATTTCAGATTTTTTAAATTTTTAAGTTTAAGATTTGTTTTTAAATTTTTTCTCTTTTATCATTGTCATTCTCAATTGTTTCGACAATGAAAGTAGACAAATAGCTTATAACTTTTTAACAGTAAATCTTTAAATTTGAAGATATTATGAGATTTAATTTATTGGTGTTTCAATGAATGTGAATAAAACAATGTATAGTAAATTTAAACAGAATAATAAAAAGAGAAGTTTGAGAATTACAGAGCAATATTTGAAAAAATTTGTTGATTATGATAAAAAGAATGGACTTTTATATGATAACTTGTATTTAAACGATATAAAATTTGTTGTCAAAATACCTTTCCAAGATTCAAGGAAAGATGGATCAATAAACAATATTAGAATTGCGAAATTTAATTTAACCGATTCAATATATATTTCTAATTATGATTAAGAAGGGTTGATTAAATAATTAAATCCAAAAATAATTTAGAAAGGCAGACGAATTGCTGATTTAATTATAAATGAAGGTGAAGAACAGTTTTCTAATTCTATTTGGAAAAGTTCAATAAATAATTTTGAAAATGGGATAAGTTCTTATCGTTATATGGAAAACAAATTCCTATAGAATACGGAGATTTTATTAGGAGAGTTAAAAAAAGTATGGTAATTGCAAAGTTTATAAAAGATATGCAAGTAAGATTAGAATCTATTCCAAGTGTAGGCGCTGTCCTTTACAACGCATTTGTCAAAAGGATTTTAAGTAAATCAGAATTTGAAATTGCTCAAAGTATTGTTCAGAGAATAAATAAGGGAGTCTTAATTGATGTAGGTTCAGGTACAGGCTTCTTATCTATAGAAATAGCAAAAAAAACCCCCAAACTTATGATTTATGGAATAGATTTAAGTGAAAAAATGGTTGAGATTGCCTCTGGTAATGGAAGAGAGTTGGAAAATGTAACTTTTAAAGTAGCGAATGCGATTCAACTACCATTTAAAGATAATTCTATTGATTTTATTGTTAGTACAGGTTCATTTCATCATTGGAAACAACCATTTAAGGTTTTCAATGAGATTTATCGTGTTTTGAAGGGGAATGCAGAAGCATGGATTTATGATGGATGCTCTAATCCCCCCGACGAGGAAATCTTTAAATTAAAAAGAAAGTATGGTCCTTTCCAATATCGAATTTTAAGTCGTATCCAAAAATTACATGGTTTTGATTGGGAAATTTATAATACTAAAATTAAAAAACTTCTTGAACGTACAAAATTTAGAAATAATTTTCAAATGATCCTCGCAGATGGTTGGATGAAATTGGAACTTAAGAAGTAGGTAATTAAAACGTATAGTTTAATTTACTTCATTTTTTGCTTGTTTATTATCATAAACATTGATAAGAAAAGAATAATAGAGATAATAAAGAGTTTAAAAAAAAGGAGAAAAATGTGAAAAAAATGCCAAAATTAGCAGATCCGATTACTATTCGGAATATGAATGTAAAAAATCGTGTTGGTTATCCTCCAATGATGTCGAGTACTGCAGATGGTCAAGGTAGACCGACAGAGGGCAGTATTCTGGTATATGAACAAAAAGCTAAAGGTGGAACGGGAATACTAACATATGAGGCAACAACTATTGATCCCAACGCTCTTACCGGAGGGACACAGCCAAATATCGGAAGAAAGGATAATATCCCTGCATTTCAAAAATTAACTAAGCGTGTTCAAAAATTTGGTGCAAAAATTGGGGTCCAGATTGTACATGGGGGAATTCTTGGTTTTATGGGCGTACCATGGGGTCTCAAGAGAATTTTCGCACCATCTAGAGTAGATGAAGCGACCGCGGCTTCTGCGTACCATGCCTTGTATCCTGATTGGCCCCAATATATAAAGGATAATGATATACAAATAGTCCCTTTAACTAAAGAAATGATAATAATGATAGAAGATCAAATGGGTCAAGCAGCCGCGAATGCAATTCAAGCAGGATTCGATTACGTTGAGGTACATAGTACTCATGGGACATTATATCACGATTTTATCTCACCCTACTACAATCAGCGTAATGATGAATATGGTGGATCTTTGGAAAACAAATTTCGTTTTGCAAAAGAGACCATTGAAAAAATGAGAAAAGGGATGGGCAATGAACCTCCATTAGTTTTTAGAATTTCGGGTGATAGCTTGACTAAAGAAGGGATTCAACTTGAAGATGCAATAAAGAATGCTCAAATGTATGAAAAACTTGGGGTAGATTGTATAGATGTAAGTATGGGTATAAATGTAAGAACACCTCAAGGAATTACACCTCCCTCGTATATCCCTCAAGGAGGATTTATACATCTAGCTGCTGCCGTTAAAGAAGCTGTGGATGTTCCAGTAATGGGTGTAGGAAGAATTACAAGCTTAAAAATGGCGGATGAATTTGTCCAACAAGCTAAAGCAGATATAATTAATATGGGTAGACAATTAATTTGCGATCCTGATTCAGCCAATAAATACTTCAATGGTCAAATAGAAGATATTAAAACTTGTTTTGCATGTAATGCGGCATGTGGTGCCGGAATTTGCGTATATGATCCCTATACTGGACCTTTTCAAAAAGACATAATACCTACTAGTAACCCCAAAAAGATTTTAATCTTAGGCGGAGGAATTGCTGGGATGGAAGCCGCTCGGATATCTGCAGTACGTGGTCATTCCGTTGAACTCTATGAGAAATCAGACAAACTAGGGGGATTAATGCACTTATTAGCTGCTGAATTTAAAAAAGAAGAATATTTGAATTTACCAAATTGGATAGAATATCAACTCAACAAACTCAAAGTACCAATCCATCTAAATAAGGAATTAAGTAAGGATGATATCATTTCTATGAACCCTGATGTCTTAGTATTCGCAACTGGAACTATTGCTACAGTTCCCGTGAAATTTAAAGATAATGCGAATGTAATAACGCAAGATGAAGCAATTCTCAAGAGTAAATCCCTGGGTAAGAACGTAGTTATTTGGGGCCTTGATACCTACTGGCGTGGCGGAGTTGAAACGGCAATAACATTGTTAGAACAAGGATATAATGTTAAGGCGCTGATTGGAAGCGAGGATGTTATGGGGAGATCCATCAGGGGACTTTCCGGACGGTACCTATGGATTTATGAATACTTCAAGGAGAAAAAGCTACCGTTGATCTACAAATCTAAGTTGGAAGATGTCACTGATTCTGGAGTTACGTATAGAGATAGCGAAGGAAATGAACAATTTATCGAAGCAGATACGCTCGTTTTCTGCGGATCAAGGATTACTCCGAAGAAAACATTAGAAAAAGAATTTGAAGGTACAATTCCAACCATAGTCTTCATCGGTGATTGTAATCAACCCAGAGATATTCGAGAAGCAATTAAAGATGCGCACGATTTTGCCCGAGAAATTTAATAATTTTTTTTCTTTTCTTCAATTAGCATATTGACTGGGACATTAATTTTCTTATAGAAGATTTTACCTTTTTTTTAATTCAAAATTAGCTTTCAAAGAAAAAAACTTTCAAAGGAAAAAAATGTAAATAAATTAAGTTTTATGTCTATATACTATCAATATCATTTAAAATCAATCGACTGATTCATCTTTATCCCTAATGGGTATTTCCCTTAAACTCAAAAAAAAAGGGCATGAAAGTCTAGCATGCGAATAAGAAATTGATGACTCAACACCATGGTTTTATTCACTTGGGAGTAGTTTCTTTTATTTTAATTTCTTTAAAATCTAAGTTTTCTTGACCTTTACACCCACAAGAACAATTTTCTTGTTCTGTTTGAAATAGATTTTTCTTTACTAGTTCAAATTCCTCGTCCATTTGTATCACCTCCAATACTTTATTTTTTATAGTAAATAAGGATAATAAAGTATTTAAAATATGAAGTATTCAATTAAATAGTAAATAGTTATTTGGTGAGATACTATTAAAAAGGTTACTGATATTCGCTGTAAAGATACTGGCGAAAACAGTTTTTGTTTTTGTCCTGTAGAAGGAATTATTAATGTTATTAGTAAAAAGTGGGCATTATTGATTATTGGTACTATTAGTAATTATGATAAAATAAGGTTTAACGCACTTTTAAAAAATATAAAAAATATAAGTCCGAAAATGCTTTCAGACAGATTAAAAGAGTTGAATGAAGCAGGTTTAATAAAAAGAGATGTTTTTCCCGAAATACCCCCCAAAGTGGAATATTCATTGACTCAGGATGGAATTGAAGTTAGAGATGCTATGATACCTTTAATGAAATGGGCACATAACAAGTCTCTAAAAAATGACAAATAAATATTATAGTTTCGTGAAACGGTTATTGTTCATACGTACTGAAAAGCAATAGAACCTTTTGATATTTGAAGTGAAAGTCTAGCGAGCAAATAAGAAATTGATGATTCAGCTCCTTGATTCATGTTTAGAGAATACTCTCCAACACCATCGTGGCAACCACCCGTTAAATTGTTATAAACTTCTTGATTAAGAGAATTTTTTCCAAGGAACCAATTAAATACTTCGATTGCAAGTTTCATATACCTATTCTCTTTAGAGATATCATAAGCAACGCTCAATGTTTGTACCATTGAAGCAGCATCAACTGGCTGTTGGTCATGACTAGCATTATGGCCATTTTTAT
>JAEOTV010000111.1 GCA_016839635.1 Promethearchaeota archaeon
TAATTTTACTATAAATCTTAAGAGAATACATTATTAAATAAAATATCTTAATTAGTTATAGATAATGGATTACTACAAATTCGAAAGCTTCGATATTACTCCATTAGTAGAAGAATATCAAGGAAAAAAACTAGAAGATTTATACCAGAATCATCGTGTTATTAAAAATTGCATGGGTGAATTTATTGAATTTTATTGGGAACAAGAAGATATTCCTAATAATATAAACTTATATATAACAAAGAAAAAATTACTTTATAATCTTAAAACAGTAAATTTTATAGGAGAATATATCGAACAAAGACTAAAACAGAGAGGAATAAAGACTCTAACAGATTTAAAGTTTAATTTGAATTTTAGTAGTTCAGCTCATCAAATTTTAACCTTAATACAAAATAAGGATTATAAAACTCTTACAAAAAATAGATATATTAATGATTTAGATGTGAGTTTTTGTTTTAAAATTGAAGATTTCTTATTCTTAGACATTGAAACTTTAGGTATAATTGATAGCCCTGTTATTATAGTAGGAATTGGCTTCTTTAAAAATGAAAAATTTAAAATCCATTTATATTTCGCAAGAAAACTTGAAGATGAAATAGCAATTTATGAACATCTAAGAACTAAAATATTTCCGAACTTTAAATGTTTCATTACTTATAATGGGAAAACTTTCGATATACCTTATTTAGCAAATCGATTTTTATATTTTTTTGATGAAAATCCGATGATTTCAGAAGAAGATCAACCATATGAAAAATGTAATACAAAGTTCCACCATATTGACTTATATCATCATTGTCACCGTATATTCAAAGGTAAGTTCACTACATATACTTTATCAAATATGGAAGAAAAATTATTGAATTGGACAAGAAAAAACACATTACCAAGTAATCTCGTTGGCCTTTGTTATCGAAAATATCATGAAAATGTTGAAAGATATATTGGATTAATAAAGGAGATAATTGAGCATAATTATTATGATATATATTCAATGCCTCTAATTCTAAAAACAATCTTAACCTGTTTTTGAAAAAATTGAATTTTTTAATCCCCAACTTAAGCTTTTAAAAACCGTTCAATTGTATTAGAAAGATCTTCTTCCTTGAAAGGTTTCTTTATGTATTCTTTCGCTCCTTTCCCTAAAGCATCAGTTATTGTTAGCTCTTGTCCCATTGCGCTTACTACAACAATTGTTGCTTTCTTGTCAAACTTAATTATTTCTTCAATGGCTTTTACTCCATCTGACTGTGGCATTATAAGATCCATAGTAACTAAATCTGGTTTTAATTCCTTGTAAAGTGTGATTGCATCATTCCCATTTGAAGCTTCACCTACGACATCGGCATATTCAATTTTTTCAACAACTTTTTTTATCCTATTTCTAATAAACGCGGCATCATCAACAACTAATACCTTTTTCTTCCCCGATTTTGGCATCTTTAAGCTTCCATTTTTGATTTAAAAATTAGCAGTACTTATATAAGAACTTAATTTTTTATTTTAAATCTTTACATTTCGAAAATATCTGTATTATCCACACGAAAAACTAAAGGTTTAGAATTTTCTTAAAATTTCTATATTAGTAATTTAGAAATAATATGCAAGATTAATTTAAATTTAAAAATACTCTAAAATGATAAATATGGAAGTTTTGGAAAAAAGATTATTTGATCAAAAATGGAATTTTAAGAACAGAGAAGAAACAATTCATAAATTCAAAGAGAATAATTATGATATTATTATTATAGGGGCAGGCATAACTGGAGCAGGTGTTGCGAGAGAAGCAGCAATGAGAGGCTTAAAGGTCGCGTGTATTGATATGCAAGATTTTGCAGCAGGAACATCTTCAAGAAGTTCAAAAATGGCTCACGGAGGCTTAAGATATATCACTTATGGGGAAATGGATTTAGTAAGAGAAGCTACTAGAGAAAGAAATTGGATGCGTATACATATTCCTCATTTAGTTAGGCCAATACCTTTCTATCTACCTTTAATAAAGGGAGAAAAATATAAAAAAAGAGATTTAACAGCAGCAGTTAAGATTTATGACTTTTTAAGTGATGATAAATCAGAATTCAAAAATTTTAAAAAGCATAAGTGGCACTCTCCTGAGGAAATCTCTGAATTGGAACCCGAATTTTTAAGAGATGGAAACTTAGGAGGTGCTATATATTATGATAATAATATTGATGATGCTAGATTAACAATTGAAATATTAAAAGAAGCTGTTATAAGGGGAGCCGATATTCTAAATTATTGCAAAGTGAATGGATATATTAAAAGTAATAATATAATCATAGGTGTTAAATGTGAAGATATGGAAAAAAATGATCACTTTGAAATTAAAGGGAGTTTAATTATTAATGCAACTGGTATTTGGACAGATGAATTACTTGAACATTATCCTGATGATATTCCAAAACCTCTCATCCGACCTACTAAAGGAGTTCATTTGCAATATAGACGCAAACATATCCGCAATAATATGGCAAATGCGCTTTATTCATTAATTGATGGCCGTGTCTATTTTGTTCTGCCTAGAGATAAAGACTATACTATTATTGGAACAACTGATACTGATTATGATGGAAATTTAGCTAATCCTTATTGTACTAAAGATGATGCAGATTATTTAATTAAATCAACTCAAAAATTTTACCCAAATGCGGAAATCAATTATGATAATATACTTTCAACCTATGCAGGAATTAGACCATTAGTAATGCAGAAGGGTAAATCTGAAAGTGACATCTCTCGATCCCATATTATCTTTTTCTCTGATGATGGTTTATTGACAATTACGGGTGGTAAATTAACAGAATGGCGTGCGATGGCAGAAGATTTATTCAATAAAGTGGAAGAAAAAGGACTATTCCAAAATATTAAACGAGCTCAACATTTCAGCAAACAACCATTTTTAATTGGTTTTAACAGAGAAGATTGGTTACTAAATTTAAACAAATCAAGTCTTGAAATAAATGAGGACATTACAGATCATCTTTACCAACAATATGGTAAAGGTGCTGTTAAAATCCTCGAAATAATAAAAGAAGATGAATCCCTGAAAGAAAAAATTAGTGAAGAGAATAATTTTATTAAAGCAGAAATTCTTTACTGTTTAAGATATGAACCTACTCCACATCTAATTGATGTTTTTTTAAGACGAACTGAAATGTCACTATGGATAGATCACAAAAAAGCTTTAAAGGCAGCTATAAAAGTTGCTGATATCATGGCAGATGAATATTCTTGGAATAAAAATAAAAAAAATCAAGAAATTGAGATATATATGGAGTACATTAAGAAAACCATCTCATTTATTACTTAATTCTTTCAAACTTTATTTTTTAATTATTGGACTACATTAGAATTTTATAACAAAATAAATATATAATAACAAAATAATTTCATCATAAACTTATCAAATTAAAGGAGTGAAATTTAATGATTTTGCAAAATTTTATGACATTCTTTGGACAGATGGCGGGTTTCTTTGTTTTGATCCTGGGAATTATGTGGATAATTTTTGGCGTATATGAAGCAAAAAGAAGAGGGTCTGTAAAAAAGAGGAAGGTTGCCGACTATGATATGACCATTACAAAATTTCTTAAAGTACTCACATATTTAGGGCTTGTTATTGGTATCTTGGCTGTTCTAAGCGGAGTTGGTGGATTAATGGAAAATGTACCACCAAGCCCAGCGTTTATAAGTGGAGAAGTAAGCATTTTTACATCTGCCATATTGATTATTTTTGGAATCCTAACACTTTTAAAACCTATAAATGACCTTCCAATTGCCAGTGTTGTTGGGCTCTTAGCAGGAAGTGCAGTTATATTAGTGCTTGTTATGGTAATGCCAGCAGCAGCATATACAGTTATTGATCTATTTATGAATCCTACGGTATTCTTTGTAATATTGTTTATAATAATTTTCGCGATTATTGCTCTCACAGCAAAATTCTATATTGGAGGATTAATGAAAGTTTCAAAATTTATCTCATGGCCTCCAATAGCTTTCGTAATTGCTGCATTCTGCTTTCTTCAGGGATTTTTAGTGTTAGTGTTCGGAGTTTCGATAGGGTATCTGTTCTAAATCTTTTTTTTTTATTATTTTTTCTAAAAAGGAAATTTTTTCCCACGGTTTTAATCAATTTAGAAGAAGACAAATCTGTGTGAAGGATTTTTATTAATTTCACCAATAATATCATTATCTAATTCATAAGAGCAATTAGGACATTTTTTATCATCAGTTACCTCGATCTTTTTAAAGTTATAACCGCGTCTCTCCATTAATAAATGATTACAATTCGGACAATAAGTATTACCACCTTTCTCGTGAGCTAAGTTTCCCACATAAGGAAATTTTAATCCTGTTTTTTTAGCAATGTAAAATGCCATATCTAATTTATCGTAAGGAGTATGTTTCTTTGATGGCATTTTGAAATCAGGATGATATGCAGAAAAGTGTGCAGGAGTATCTTTTCCTAAATTTTCAACAATCCAATCGCATAATTTCTGGATATCTTCCTTACTATCATTTAAATCTGGTATGATTAAGTTAGTTATTTCTACATGAATCCCATTAGATTTGAAAAGTTTAGCTGTATCTAAAACAGGCTGAACAGATTTAACACCGCATATTTTTTTATAAAAATCATCATTCATTGCTTTAATGTCGATATTTGCTGCGTCAATTCCTACTTCAATCAGTTCTTTTGTCGCTTCTGGAGTAGAATATCCATTTGTTACTAAAATAGTTTTGATATCATGTGTTTTGAGTAAAGGTACTGTGTCCATAATCCATTCGTGCCATATTAACGGCTCATTATATGTATAAGCAAGAGTTTTTGCTCCACTTTTTAGTACCCTCTTTTCTAATTGCTCTGGAGTCATTTCAACTAACGGCATTCCACGATCCATCATACCAGATAAATCGTAATATCCATCTTTTCCATCATCAGTAGGATTTGCCTGTGATATGTTCCAATTCTGGCAATTCTGACACTTAAATGAACACCCAATGGAGGCAATTGAATATGCTGTGGCACCAGGCCAAAAATTATAAAGAGGTTTCTTTTCAATAGGATCCAAACTTCCAGACGAAATAAGTGATCCATAGATAAGTGTAAATAATTCTCCATTAAAATTTTTTCTTGTTCTACAGATTCCCACTTTATCTGGTAAAATAGTACATTCATTTGCACATACATTGCATTTTACTTTTTTATCATCAAGCTTATCGAATAATCTCGCTTTATATTTCATATGATCTCCTTTTTTTAAATTAATTATTTACTTATCGTATCTCTAAATATATAATAGAAAAGAAATTTTATATTTCTTATATATTTAAATTCATAAAAAAAGCAGTTATTCAAAATGTCAAAAGTAGAAAAAGCTGTTTCTAGCTTTAAAGAAGATCTTAACTGTGCTCAATCAGTATTGAGCACTTTTAGCACTCAATATGGGTTAGATCAAGACATAGCTCTAAAATTAGCTAGTGGTTTTGGAGGAGGTATGGGTCGTCTTGGTAACACATGTGGTGCCGTATCTGGAGCTTTTATGGTTATTGGTTTAAAATATGGTATGGGAATAAATAAAAATGTTGAAGCTAAAGAAAAAACATATCAGCTCATAAGAGAGTTCTCTAATAAATTTCAGGAAATTAACGGTTCTTTAATGTGTAAGGATTTACTCGGCTGTGATATTAATACTGCTGAAGGTAAAGAGCATTTTAATCAAAATGACTTATTTGAAAAAAATTGTCTCCAGTATGTAAAGAATGCAGTACAAATTTTAGAAGAAATAATCTTATAGAAATAAGTAAAGCAGTTATTATTCATCTGAAATTCATATGATAGAAAATGAAACAGAACTAAATACAGAAGAATTACATAATTTACTAAAGAAAAAACTGGAAAATTTAAAAGAATTAGATCAATTTGGAAAAAATTCGAATTATATCAAAGAATTAAGCGATATTGCTCTAATCCAACTACAATTGGAAGATTATACAGAATCAGCAAAAAATTATATAGTATGTTTAAAGCATTTTAAAAAACAAAAAGACAGACTAGGTCAATCTGCTGTTTATGGTGTGTTGGGGACTTTATATTTTAAACAAGGCGACTATGAAAAATCTACTGAATCATATGAAAAAGCATATAGTATATATAAGGAATTAAAACAAGTTCAGGAACAAATTACGTGTTTAAAAGGAATTGGAAATAACTATCTTAAATTGAATAAATTTGATGAAGCATCAGATATTTTTTTGGAATGCAGCGCAATTTGTTCAGATAAAAATGATATTTATAATCTACTCGATTGCTTAGGAAATTTAATTAATATTTATGAAATAATTGAAAGATGGGATGTTGTTTTTGAACTCTACAAAAAAACACTAAAAGCTTTTAAAGAAATTGAAGATAATAAAGGAATTATCACTTCATACTTTAATTTGGGAATCCTTCAAAAGAATAACAATGATCTTGAAGAAGCTCTTATTAATTTTAAAAAAGGTACTAATATAGCAATTGATGGGAATTATGCGGAGTTAATGATACGCGGGCTTAGTTATGTAGCTGAAACATTATTTTATTTAGGTAGAATTAAGGAGGCCAAAAATCAATTTATAAGAGCTCTACATATTGCTAAGACCATTAATGCTAATAATGCAATTGTTCAACTCCGAATTCTTTTACAATCCTTGGGTCTAAATGAACACAAAATAAATGAAGAGCTTGAAGAATTTGAAAAAACCCAAAAATGAATTTTCATTCTATAAAGGAAAAAAAAGTGTTAACAAATATAACCCTGTTACTTTTATTTATGACTTTTGTAATCCTTATTATCTGCCTTCCTTAGCGTATTTTCACCACATTTATCGCAAAATGCATGTAATGTATGAGCAAACTCATTACAATTTTGGCAAACATAAGGAAACGTTTTTTTAAACAGCTTTGAATCCAAACTACTTCACTCTTGCTTAATAATAATGTTTTAATAAAAAAAGATTGCAATCCTTTTAAATGATTTTTATGAAAAATTATACGTGTCAGAGTTTCTTGAAAAATATAAGTTTAATCTTGAAGTTCCTATTATTATTTTTTTAGCTTCAAAAATGCTTATTCTTGAGAATTTCAATTATTTTGACCTATGTAGAAACAACAAAACTTAAATAGAAACAACAAATAAAAAATCACAAAATAATTTAATTTTTGGAGTTATCCATTGAAATGAAAGTTCTTTTGATTTATCCACCTTTTCAAGTTGGGGAGGGAATGGGGAAAGCAATGTGTAGTCCTCCTTTATCCCTACTAACACTTGCAGGTGCTGTTAAAGATCTTAATCATAGTATTGAAATTCTTGATCTGAATATTGATCATTCTTGTGGAATTGATAAATTGGATCAAAAAATACAGCTATTTGATATGATTGGAATTACATGTATGACAAATACATTTGGATTAGTGTTGAAGATTTGCAAAATTGCTAAGAAAAATTCTGTTCCAACTATTTTAGGGGGATTTCATCCCACCTTAGTTCCTACTATTATCGACGAATTTGATTGTATCGATATGATCTGTCGAGGAGAAGGAGATATGACTTTTAGAGAATTGCTTGAGGGCAAACCAAAACACCAAATACTTGGACTTTCATATAGAGAAAATGGTGCTATATTTCATAATCCAGATAGACCTTTAATTGAAAATCTGAACCATCTTCCATTTCCAAATAATAATTTAGTTGATACTAAACCTTATCATTATATATGGGTCCCAGCTTGGGTGTGTGAAACATCAAGAGGATGTCCATTTAAATGCAATTTTTGTTGTGTTACTCAATTTCATAAGGGTAAATATCGAACTAAATCTCCGGAGAGGGTAATAGAAGAGTTATTAAGGATACCAAATACTGCAAAACTCGTGTTTTTTACAGATGACAATTTCAGTTTACAGAAGAAACGGGTTATGAAAATTTGTGAACTTTTAGAAAAAACTAAATTAAGTAAGCAATTAATGTTTGTTTGTCAATCAAGAGTAGATGATATTGCTAACAATCCAGATATGGTAAAAGCAATGTCTAAAGCAGGGTTTATGTGTTTCTTCTTAGGATTTGAAAGTTTCAAGCAAATGTCATTAGATAATATGGAAAAACAATATACACTTGATAAAGTCCGAAAAGCAATAGATATATGTCATAAAAATGGGATTATGGTTTTTGGGTCATTTATTATAGGAAATATCGGAGAGAATACTAAAGATACATGGAGAACATTTAAACTAATGAAAGAATTGGACATTGATCTAATGATGACTTGTCCTATTACTCCTTTTCCAGGAACTCCACTTTATAATGATGCTGTGGAAAAAGGTTGGATCGCCAAGGATTTTAGATGGGAAAAATGGGATATCAAAGCAGTTATGAATACCCCTGATATGACAAGTGATGAAATCCAAGAGTTAGTTGACGAAAGTTATAGATACTTTTACAATGATATCGGTTTTTTTCTCTTCGGAAAGAGATTGTTGAGATTTTTATTTAATCCAAAATTTTGGTGGTTTAGAAACGTTGCGTTTTCAGTCTTTAAAAACGGTTTAACAAAATTTTTGATGACACTTTAATAATAAATTCAAACAGGTATTTCCTTTACTTTGCCCTAAAGTTTTCTGCTTTAACTATTGAAGAAGTTACTTCTAAAAACATAATAAAGAAATAATTATTTTAAGAATTGTGAAGAAAATGATAAAACTAGTTACTTTTGATCTTTGGAATACAATATTCGAAAATAAATCTTATATGGATTTAAGGTTAGATTATTTTACTCATTATTTAGGAAAAACTCAGATATCTTATTCCCTCGAAGATGTTAAAAATGCATTTAATTCTGCCTTTTATTTATCGAATGTTAATTTAGTGGAAATTAATTACCGCCATATTTATACACATGAACGGATTTCAAGATTACTTAAAGCTCTAAATATTAACGTTTCAAAATCTGATAATAAAAATATTGAAATGAAATTTGAAGATATTATGTTAAAAGATCCTCCTCCTTTGAAAGTTGGTGCTAAAGCTGCTCTTCAGGAATTATCGGAGGAATATGATATTGGATTGATCTCTAATACAGGAATTACGCCCGGCCATATAATAAAAAAAGTGTTAAATGCATACGATATTGACAAATTTTTCAAATTAACACTTTTCTCCGATGAAACAGGGTTTTATAAGCCAAGTTCTAATATGTTTAAGACCGCATTAAAAAAGCTTAATTGTAAACCACAAAATGCAATTCATATTGGAGATCTATTGGAAACAGATATTAAGGGAGCAAAAGATTGTAATATGTTAACAATCTGGTTTAATGATTCAAATTCTTCAAGAGAAATAGAAATTCAACCTGATTTTGAAATTCAACAAATCTATGATGCTGTACCTATAATTAAAGGAATTTATTAGATCAATTTAATATGAAATTTTAATTATCTTATTTCTGCATTAAAGAATCTCTATTAAGAAAATTCAAATTAATAGTGATTAATTATAAATAACGTTATTTTCATGTTTAATTTAAAAGTCTTTAATATCGTCAAGAGGATCTACACTTATGAAATCATGTCCATATTGTAAGAATCCCATTCAGGAAGATTGGTCTTATTGTAAGAATTGCAATAAACCTTTACTCGTAAATTTAGAGGATGCTTTAAATCAAAATGTGAGATTTCCTTATGATGAACCTGAGAGTTATCATTTAGATTTGGAAGATGAAAATAATGATTATGAGCCAAATATTATAAAGGATGAAGAAATAGATCAAAAAATAAAAAAAATTGATGAAATTTTAGAACGCAAAGAAATTCTTGCAGAACCAATACCAGGGGCATTATTATTAGAAAAGTCAGGGTTATATTATAAAAAGAGAGATTTACAGAATGCCTTAAAAAACCTTGAATTCGCACTAAAAAACTTTAAAGAAGAGAACGATCTACTTAATGAAGCTATTTGTCATAATGAGCTTGGCATAATTCATGAAGATAATAGCCTTTTTGACCAAGCAATTTATCATTTTAATAGATCTCTTGAAATTCTAGAAGAATTAGAAGACAATCCCAAAATAATTAAAATTTTCAACAATTTAGGAAATATCTATTTCTTACTTAAAGATTTAGAGCAATCATATAAATATTATCAAAAAGCATTTAAACTATCTAAACAGGAAAATTTGATATTTGAAGAGGTAAAATCCTCCAGCAATTTGGTAGAGGTTCTTTATTTATTAAAAGATTATGATCGAATTAGAAAAATATTAGAAAGAAATTTAATCTTCTTTAAAGAGAAAGAGGATATCTATGGAATTATTCAAACAGAAATAAAGTATGGAAAATTATATTATTTAATGGAAGAAAATTATGATGAATCATACCATCATTTAAATAAGGCGTTAGAGTTAATTAATAAAATAGGGGAAAATATATCTATTTATATTAAGGCAAAACTTGAATGGGAATGTTATTTTTATCTTGGAAAAATTTATCATTTGAGAGATAATAATACTAAAGCTGAAAATTTATATCTACAAAGTTTAGAGGCGGTTCGTGTTTTTGAAATTGGGGATAATATTAAAGAAGGTGAGATATTAGAAAATTTAGCAGAATTATATATATCAAAGGGAGATATAGAAAGAGCAATTGAATTCTATGATTTATCCCGTGAGATTTTTTATAAATTTGGGGATAATAATAAAAATGCAGAGCTTAAATTTAAAATTGGTAAAATATATTTAGAATATGAGCAGGATACAACTCAAGCCATGAATTTTTTCGAAGAATCCTTAGAAATTTATGAAGATTTAGAGTATTTTAAAGAAAGTGCTATTATCCTCCATAAATTAGGTGATATATATCTGCAGAGAAGGATGATTGAAATAGCTATTTCATATTTCGAGAAAGCACGTAACTACTATCAAAATATCAAGGATGAATATAATATGAATTTATTAACTGAAAAAATAAAATCATTAGATTTTTAGATTATATTAAAATTTTTATTACTCATTATTATTAATCTCAAAATCTTCCTTCTTGTAAATTTTTGTATCGTATTCTTCAAAACCTATTCCTTTTATAAATGAATATGATACTTTATTATCTCTATAAACTTCACACCTAAGTTCTTTTACATTTGGATAGTGCTCTTTTAGATATTGCCAACTTGCCATTCCCAAAATTGTACCAACACCTCTTCTTTGAAATCTAGGGATAACTGCTAAAGCAGCTATAACAGCCAGTTCTTTGTTTTCACCTTCAAAATCAAGAAGTAGAAAAGCTGCATCTGCACCATATACTTTTCCAATAAGAAAAAGAGTTTCAGGATAATCAAGTATTTTTTTTAAGTCCGTCTTCGTTATAGGGCGGAAGGGGGTATTTGATGTCAACCAAGCTCGATTATAAATATTTTTTAGACTATCAAGATCCTCTTTAGTAGCTTCTCTAATTTTAGCTTTGACAATATTATGCTCTATCTTATCTTTTAATTCAGTTTCAAATTCTTTTGTAATTTTCTCAACAGGGAGTCTCAATTGGGTATAAACCATGCCATCTTGATATAGATCCTCCACTTCTTTATCGATTTCTACATCTTGTTTTTTCTTTGTTTCAATGGACAAAAAAAAGGCTCTTATCTTTCTTTTTTTAAGATCTAATTTTGGATGCGACATGATAAAAAGAAGTGATTTATGGATTTATTCTATAAAATTTAGATTTTCTCGAATTTTTCTCTCTATAGATTCATTTAATAACATTTTTTCCCTTAATTTTGAAATGCCTTGCTGTATTCTCTTTTTTAAATTAGGATCTTTTATTAGATTTTTCCTTTCGCATGAAAATTCAAAATTTGATCGAGTAGCCATATCATTCTCAATTCTCTCATTTAAAATAGCCTTTAAATTGATGAACGTATCTGAAATATCTTTATAAACATTATTAGGGTCATTTGCTATATATCCTGGAAATAAAATATTCATATATTCTTCCATATTATCCTCATCTTCAATAAACATCGCATAAACTGGCATATAGATCCATTGTATGGGTCTTGAAAATAAATCTGACTGGTTATCATTAAGCGACCATCCAATTAGTTTTTGAGCTTCTTGCAGACATGTATTTTGCTTTTGTTGTATAATTCCCTTAATTTTGTTAAATCCGTTTTCTATTTGAGTTTTCAAATTTTGTAACTCAGAGATTTTTACATCTTTTTCACTTTCAAATTCAGATAATTGTTTATCTCTATCTTTTAGTTTTACATGTAAAGAATTACTATAATATTGTAATTTTTGCTTTGCTTCAACATCGATTTGTGACGCCCGGGCTATTAACTCATAAAACTTATGTTTAAGTGTTGTTAGAGTTTCCAAAAATTTATTTCCTTCATCTGAGAGATAAGTAAATTGATTTTCAAAATGAGGTATGAGATCCTTGAAAACTTTACTTTTCAAAGAATCACCACTAGTAAAAAATTTATTATTCTTAATCATTTCTTCAAGTTGTCTTTCAAATGTTTTAAATAAAGTAGAAATGCTTTCAATTATTCTCTTCTTTTCGCTAACATTCCATTGATCGATTTTATCCTGTTCTAATTTTGTTTTTTCATCTACTTGATATGTATCAATCGATGTAGAGGTTTTAGAAATTTGGCTAGAATATCTTGAATTTATATCCTTCAATTGAACATTTAAATCGATAAGCCATTTACTCACCTCTTTGTCTATTAATTCAATTTGAGTTTTCCATCTTAATGCATTTCCTTTCATTGTATTGATTATTTGACGATATTCTTCTGAGATACCTAATGCATTTTCTGTTGAAATGCTTGCATCTAATACAGTGTAATCTGCAATAGGTTTATATTCAATTAGAGGAATAATTGTCAATAAGGTTTGAAGAAATTCTGGGGTAATTAAACCATCTATTTTAAGAGTGTGAAATTCAGACTCTTCTCCTTCACCAATTTCTTCAGCTTCTTTGTCTTTATAGGTTAAAATGTCACTTAATATATTTAATTGCTCAATTTTAGTTCTGTTGTCAATATTTCTAAGAATATGACCAATTAAAGGTTGACGAGGGGGATTAGAAAATCTCCCTAAATTCTTAAATAAATTCAAGCCATCTAGCATGATATGCGTACTAATTACTCCTTGGATACTCAAAATTGGCCAAAGAAGTCTCGAAAAGGAAATTATTTTTCTCTTTTTCTCTAAATCTTTTGATAATAAATAAAAAGCGAGAGTTAATTCATCATTCCCCTGAATTGATAGGGGACGTGAGTCTTTTCTAATAAATAATGGTAATATGTATTGATTTCCGTGAACAGACATGGATTTTATCTTGAATTTTTAATTATTTTCTTTAATATATAATTCAAATATATTAAATTTAAAGATCTTCAGTTTTAAATTTTTAATCTTTTTTTGTTTGGGTAATTAGAAACTAATGCAAATAAAATAATTAATGTTCTAAAAGATTATTTTTAGTAAAATGTTGATGTTTTAATTAAATAAAAAAATTGATGTGAATAAAAAACTAAACAAATTCATTTAAGTTGTTCATAGTTATTAGCTATTACTAATATAAGGAGTGCTAGCAATATGAGTAATGGCGGTAATATTGCTCTTACGTGAGGTAAAGCAGCTACATCAAGCGCGCCTTGTAAAATACGTCCTCCGATAAAATAAAGGATAAAGCCAATAGCATTTAAAGCATAAGATTTTCTTAACACACCAAACGTTTTCCAAGCAAGATATAGAAAGATAAAAGGAATTAGTGCAAGAAATAAAGGCATAAAAATGAAATTTAACAGAAATCTCCCAAGAGGGTATTCCCAAGATCCTATTATTATTGTAATTATATTAGGCGGTATGCCATATTGAGAAATAAAATCTGGATCCATAAAAAGCCATTCAGATAATGTTAAACTAAGTATTCCAATAATAATAGGAAAGACAATTAATGCATAACGGATGATAATCTTGAGATTATTGTTATTTCTAAACCATTCCATAATCGATTTTCCTTGATCTCCTGTTTTTTCTACTTGAATATCAGTTGGAAATAATAAGATCCCCAATACTCCCACAGCGCAAGCATTTCCTAACCAAGTAAAAAATGTAGCCAATCGATAATTTAACATTAGATACGCAACAACTTCAGGTCCATTTGATATTCCATCATATAACTCTGGAGCAAAAAAATAATATACTATGAAAAATATTCGTGCGATCCCAAAACATAGAAAGAATAAACTGAAAAATAACCAATAAGGTTTCTTTGAAGTTCGATATCTTATAAATAGGAAATAGAAAAACAATAAGAAGAAATATCCTACTATAATAAAGTAAAGTCCCATCTCTAATGCTTCCCAGAAACCAAGATATTGGAAATTTTGAAATAACATAATTTATCAATTTTATTTTTAACTTTAAGAAAAAATATAATAATATTATTATATTCCTATTATAAAAATTTATTTTAATTTACTTGTAATATCTGAAAATACAAATATTATAATACACTTTTTTATAATGTATGAAGATTGAGGATAACATAGAAACATTTAATTCATTAGTCAAACGACGAGGATTTATTTGGGGGCCTTCCCCAGAAATTTATGGTGGTTTCGCAGGTTTTTATTCTTATGGCCCCGCTGGAACGGCTCTCAAAAATAATATATTAAATCTTTTTCGGCAAGAATTACGCTATTTTGGATTTGGAGAAGTTGAATGTCCAACGATTATGCCTGAAATTGTATGGATAGCTTCTGGTCATTTGGAACGTTTTATTGATCCTGTTATTAAATGTGATAAATGTAATACTCTCTATAGAGCTGATAAATTCCTTCAAGAACAGCTTCCAGATCTTATGATAGATGGCTTATCATTTCAAGAGATGGAGAGATTAATTCAAAAAAACAATTTAGCATGTCCAAAATGCGATTCTGCTTTTACTAAAATAGAAGAATACAATTTAATGTTAAAAACTCAAGTGGGTAATAATGTAACAGCATATTTAAGACCTGAAACAGCTACAACAACGTATCTTTTATTCAATCGTTTAGATCAGAATGCAAGACGGCAATATCCAATTAAAATTTACCAATATGGAAAAGCTTATCGTAATGAAATTTCTCCTCGACAAGGCGTTCTTCGAATGAGATCATTTGATCAATTTGAACTGCAGATGTTTATAGGTAAAGAACAAGAAATGGCTTTTGAAGAATATGAAGAATTTAAAAAAAAAACTTTACCACTTTTAGATTGGCAACTTCAAGAGAAGAAAATTGATAAGCCTCAAATAATTTCTCTTGAAAAAACAATTAAGACAGGTATTCTCAAAAAACCAGCATTTGCGTATTGCCTTTATGTTACCTACTATTTAACTAAAATACTGGGAATTCCAGAAGAATTAATTAGATTTAGACAGCATTCAATAAATGAACGCGCCCATTATGCCGATGATGCTTGGGATTTGGAAATAGGAACAAAACAATTTGGATGGGTTGAAATTTGTGGGGTTCATGACAGGACTGATTATGATTTAAGAAGACACGCAGAATTTTCGAAGCAAAATTTTGAAGTGAATCTAAGTTCTGATATAAATGATAAAGAAATCCCCCAAGTTCTTGAGATCGCATTTGGAATTGATAGAATTATCTACAGTCTTCTTGAAACATCTTTTAACGTAGAAGAAGGAAGAATCAATCTAAAACTAAAACCAACATTAGCTCCAAATACGGTGGCAGTATTTCCACTCATTAAAAATAAAGAAAATATTAAAAATTTAGCACTAAAAGTACATAGAAATTTATTAGAAAATCGTATTAACTCTTTTTTTGATCTAGCGGGGTCAATAGGAAAAAGATATAGGAGACAAGACGAAATTGGTACAACATTTTGTATTACAATTGACTATGAATCATTGGAAGACAATACAGCAACTCTTAGGTTTAGAGATTCAATGAAACAAGAAAGAGTTAAAATAAATGACTTAGTAGAGATCTTGAGAAAGAAACTTAAACCCTTTAATTAAATTTTCAAAATTCTTTTTATTGAAAAATCTAAAACTTCATTTTTTAACTTCAATATATAAATCTATAAAAATAAGAGAACGATCATATCTTAAACACTTGATATATATTGTGATCTATTTAAAACTGTCAGAAAAAATTTTAAAGAGAAGGATTTTTTTACATTATAATTTAAAAAGTATACTTCAGTAAATACTAATTTGATTTCTCTATTTAAGAAAAAATGAAATTTTTGAATTTATTTGAATCAGGAAAGAGAAAAAAGCAGAAAAAGCAAAGTCTAAAATTATTAATTTGCTTAACACTAACATTTATAATTTTACTAAATTTTTTATTCATCACCAATCCTAATCAAGAAATCATATCTTCCGAAGAATCGTTTACCACAAATAATCTCAATAACAATTCTACTATAAATAACTTACAAACGAGCTCTCCGATTTCAATGCTTCAGGACCCATTTACTAAAAATTTTGTTAAGTTACGTAACTTTTTTGAGAATAAATATCAATCAACTTTAGATTTTGTTATTCCCACTTATTATAGATATGGAGATACAAATGGTGATATTACTGATAGTACGATTTTTTCAGAAGATAATTTACTATATTATAAGTCATTGATGCAAACGGAACTTAATGATATTGAAACTTTTGAGATTTATTTAGATTTAAAAGACACCTCTTTATGGTATGAAGGCAATGTCGATGAATTTGAATATGGTTTTGTTAAATCGATTAATGATAACACTGGAACAACTAAGAATGATAAGAGATTCTTAAATGATAACTTAATGCCAATTTTCCTTTTAATTGAAAACATTGGGGATGATATTAGTAGTTTCGCTCTCAGAGGAACAATTCCAAGACGTGAGATTAATAAAATGTTCCGTTTAATAAATTCTTCACAATTTTGGGATTATAGTTATTCTTATAATGGATTTTATGATTATAACTCTTCAAACACTAAGTATGCTGAGAGTAATTTTAATGCCATTTTAGCAAACCTCTTAATTCATCGAAGTTATATAAATCTCGGTTTAGAACCAAATATTCGAGATCGTGCTTATGAACTCGCAAATTTAACTATGTTTGATATGGTTGACAATGGGTATATGTGGGACGCAACAGAAAAAGCTTTTTACCATAATGCTAATAAAAATTGGGATACATCTCTTGCTGGACAAAAATATTATCACTTAAGTACCAATGCTTTAGGTATAATTACATTATTAGAATTTTGGGTTGAATCTGGTATGCAAAATGATTCAATATATTATCGAAATGCAGTTAATCTTTATAAAAGTCTTGACTATTTATACGATAATGGACTTTATAAGAAAATTGCTACTCCTGGATGGAGTAGTATAGTTGACCATAGTAAAGATCTTTCAGATAATGCATTGATGATGAGTGCATGTTTGAAGTTATTTGAAGTCACAGGTAATATGACATACTATAACAGAGCATTAAAAATATATAATTCTTTTGAAGATAATTTGTATGACAATATTCATAATGCTTATAATTTTTCTTTTACAAACACTACTAAATCATTTCAATCAAATCTTAAGTTAGGTGAGGCATATTTAGATGCTTTAATGATCTATAATAGTACTATTTTAAAATCAGTTTATAATGTATCAGGAGAAGTACCTGATTTTATTTTTAATCAAGATGTTATGAATTTAACTTCAATTTATTCATTCAAAAAAATTGGGCAATATTTCAACCCAGAAAATGGCTCTTATGGCCGTTATAGCATACGACATGATATCACTAACTTTAGTATTAATTATATTTTTAAATACCCTAATGGGACATTCTTTTATGAATTTGGAGATTTTATTGGAGAACCTGAATCTTTCTATACCCTTTTATATGACATACAGGACACACTCCCCATAAATGAGGGATATAATATTTATTTGTGGGCAAATGTATCTTATTTTAAATTAACCGATACACTAAAACAATTTAATGTTATTTCTGGATTAATTAGTGAATCAATTAAGGGAATACCAAGAATTCTATATCATGGTCCAATTGTGAATGTATCTATTAATATTAACTATACCCGTGAAGAAGATTCAACATTAATAGCATCTTTAAAAGGGCAAGATATAGTTATTTATCCCTCTCAAGAAATAAATTTTACAGCTTCTCAACAGATTCGAATAGATTTTAACCTTACAGCTAAATTCGATGCAGAACCCGGAAATAGTGAAATTTCTTTCATCATAAAAAAAGGAAGTGTAATATATCTAGAAATTGTGAAGATAATAGAAATTGGATATTCCTTTGATTACAGCAACTTTCTATATCAAAATGCAGTAGTTAAAGGAGATAATATCTTTATATCAATGACGTTGAAAAATTTTCTTCCAAATGCGACCCAATCTTTAAACGTGAGTTTTACCGGAATTAAGGAAAACTCTATTGAAGAATTTATTCGAGAAGAAACATTGAGTGAAAAAGAAATAAGAACTGTGTCATATTACATAAGAACTTTAGATTCAATTACAAATAATACAATTAAAATAAAAATGGAAATTTTAATTAACGTAACGAAATATTATTCGAGAATCTTTACAATTGATATTATCCCAAAATTTGAGATCTTAAGCGCCACCTTCCCTGAAACAATACCTCAAGGCGATTCAGCTTACTTAATTATTATTATCCAAAACAATCAAGAAAACTCTGAAGTATTTTCATTGTATATAAATAATCAAAGACTAAAAACTAATTTAGATGAGTTGAATACAGGGGAAAACATAGTTATAGCAAGTTTAATACCCACTATTAATCCATATGAATTTGGGTTAAAAAAATATAGAGTTGCATTAAAGGATAGTAAAGATGCCGATATTGCCTTACTTTATTTTGAACTATCTCTGGAATTATCAAATTTGAATTTAATTTTATTCTATATTTTACCCATTCTAGCACCTATTGGAATAATTTTATTTTTTAAAAATAAATATATAAAACATAAGAAATTACGAAGATGAGGATATTTTGGTAACGAGACGAGTTCTGAATAACGCATTAATTTTCTTTATTGTTATGAGCTTTTTTTTAAGCTTTGCAAGTATTTCATTAAATAATTCACAGCTAATTAACCATGATCAAAATAATGATCAGGTAGCGCCTGAAATGGCTCTACCCGCCTTACCATATTGGGCGATATCACAAAATGCTACAAAAATATATCGTTTGTTTGAATCAGTTAATTTCACGATAAATACCTTTAATTTAGGTTCAGGTGATGCAGATCATGCAAAAATGCAAATATCATTTAGTAATGGTTCGACTAAATTTTATGATATGAACTTTATAGGTAATAATAGATTCAGAAGAGAATATAAACCGAAGTATAATGCACCTTTAGGATTTCAGAATGTAAGTTTTCTGGTATATAACACAACAAGCCAATTAATAAATTCACACACAACATATACGAATTTTACGATTAAAACAAATTATCTGGTAAGCCTAAATAATTCTCTTTATTATATTGGTGATACTATATATGCAGAATTGTTAGTAAGTAATTTTCAGACATATGATTTTACATGGAATACTACTATAGTTGATAGTATAGATGAATCAATTCAAAACGATACGATAAATTTTGAAAGAAATACAATCCAATTCACTGTACCTGTAAGAAATGAGACTTTTAGAAAAAATACATTCTATTATGTCCAATTAAATATGACTGATAGAAATTCAGGGAGAAAAGAAACTGCATATTTTCCTTTTTATGTGAGAAATAATAAACCAATAATTAGCTCGCCTATCAATTTATCTCCTGAAGATGTATTTAGAACAGAAGATTTTACAATCTCATTTAATGTCACTGATATAGAGAGTAAATCAGAAGATCTGATACCTTGGATGTATATATATGATGCTGAAGGTGGACTAGTAATTCAAAATAGAATAGCATTTGATAGTAATAATTTATTCTCAGAAACTTTTAATATACCTGCAAATAGACCTATTGGGGACTACAGAGTTAATGTGACATTAAGAGACCCACATGGCGCATTTTCGTCAAAGATAACATACCTAACTGTGAAAAATAATGCTCCTGAAATTCATTCTTATACTATTAATGGATTAAACATGGATGAGAGAATTTCGATATTTTATGGCAGAAGTCTAGTTTTTTCTTTTAATGTATCTGATATCGAAGGAATATCCTACATTAAAGTTGCCCTATTAAATGAGAATGATGAATGGTTTAATATTACACGAACTTATATCGGAGAGAACACTGAAATTACTATTAGGACTTTTGATTTAATTGACGGGATTTGGTTTGTGCATATCTATGTCATAGATTCAGATGGTGCAGTAGTAAGCCTTACTGATGACTATGATAAAGCACCTCAAGGAATTCGAATAGTGCCAGATGTTATCAGTTATTATTTACCATGGATCCTAATTTTTGGAGGATTAAGTATAGGGGTTCTATTGGGTATTGCTGCTGCGTATGGTTATTTCAAATCAAGAGGAGAACCTCAAAGAATTACACCTAAAAAGAAAGAAGTGCCTGTTAAAAAGCCAGTAACTAAGAAAAAGGTGAAAGCAAGTCCTAGTGAAAAGGAAACTGAGAAGAAAGAAATTGAAGAATTGAAACCTGATAAAGAAAAAGATAAAGAAGATGTCCCTCAAAGAAAAATAAAAAGAAAATTATAAATTCTAGTTTTACTCTTTTTTGTTTTTATTAACTCAGAATATCGTAAAGTCGATATTGAAATTTACCAAGTGTTCCACCATAATTGCCTGCGGATATACGGTTTATCCCTGGGACTTTTACTGCGGCTTGAATACCAAATTTTAATGCTTTTTTAACAGCATCTTCAGTAGCGCCATCAAGAACAATTTCGTAAACACATTTGTCTTCCTCTTTCAATTCTGAATTCTCTATTTTATTCTTTAAACTAGGACAATATTTTTCATTCGTGGAAGCTCTCATGAATTCATATTTCGATCCAACTTTTGATCCAGAACGTACAATTCCTCCAGGAAATGGTGCGATTACATTAGGTATGTCTTTAATTGCTTCAATTGCCTTTTCAGCGGCTTCTAAAGCAGAATTTTGGTCTTTTCCTATAATTAAAAAATTGCCTCCCGCGATTCCTTTTCCTACTTTAAAAGAGTTTTGAACAATAAATTCTCCTTCCATCACCGGAATCTTAAATGCCTCAAACGGATAAATCCCATCAAGCTTTTCTTGAAATCCATCACCGAAAAATTTTAAATTATTACCAGATTTAACTTCAAATTCCTTTGAACTATCAAGAGAGTCACTTAAAGCATCAAAACATGCAGTTGTGGGGCAAGTAAGAATACATTCACCAATTCGATGTGTTAAAACCATACTCATCTCATCTTTTTTGTTTTTGAAAAACATTAATATGGCTCCAGGACGTTTATCGGGTGTATTCTCCGCAGAGACAAATAAATCAATTCCGGCTTCAGCATCACAACCAATTGTTGATGTACCATAACCTGTTGCTTCATTAGCAACTATTTCAGCCCATTTCTCATTCTTTGCTGTTACTAAAATTCTTGCGAAAACAGCTCCAAAGGCTTCACAGAATGTATCTTCAATCTCCACTCCATTTATCTCCATTCTAATAACTCCACCTTAACATTTTAATTTTTCTTTTTTTTATAGTATGTATTTACTAATAGAGTTCCTTATTTTATAAAATTTAAAACAAAAAATAAAAACATTGAAAAATAGATAGGATTAAGTTTTTAAATTTAATTTTAAAATAATAAAAAAGATTGTGAATGATGAGTGAAAAAGTGCTTAAGATTGGAATTTTAAAAAATGGAACTATCGGATCCTCCTTACTTCTCGCGTTTTTAATGGATGAACGCGCCGAATCTACGAGAATTAATGTCTATGAGGTAACTTCTGGCGCAAAAATGCATCCTCCGGAAATCTGCATAAAAACCATGGAAGAATTATTAAAATGGGAACCTGAATTGATAATAATGTCAAGTCCAAACGCAGCATTACCGGGACCAAAAGCAGCGAGAGAAATGGCTGGAAATATTCCTACAATAATTATTTCCGATTCCCCTGCAAAGAAAGCAGTTGATGAGATTAAAGAGAAAAATATGGGCTACATTTTAGTAAATTCTGATAGTATGATTGGAGCACGCCGACCTTTTCTTGATCCTATTGAAATGAGTATATTTAACTCAGATTTACTCAAGGTCTTAGCAATAACTGGTGCCCTTCAAGTAATAGCGGAGGAATTAAATAAAGTTATTATAGACATGCTTGATGGCAGAACCCCAACTCTACCTCAAATAATTATTGATGCAAATATGGCAACTGAAGCAGCAAATTTTTCTAATCCTTATGCAAGAGCAAAGGCGATAGCTGCTTTTGAAATTGCAGCCTCAGTATCTAAAGTCACTGGGAAAGCATGCTTCCAATTAAAGGAAAGATCAGACTATATGCCTCTTTTGGCAGCAGCTCATGAAATGATGAGAACAGCAGCTCTAATGTGTGATGAAGCAAGAGAAATTGAAAAATTTAATGATTCGGTTATCAGACGACCCCATCATGCCAAACAACATTTTCTTAGTAAAATTGGCTTACATGACAAAGAACAATAAAAAAAAGGAATTAAACTTAATTTATTATAAATCTAATTTTTTATTTTCAAATCTATAAGTTAAAATTCAGAAGATTTCAAATAAAGTTTTAAATTCTTGAATGATTCACCTGCTAATGCATTCAATACACTAGAAAACACTTCTGGTTGTTTATTTCTTGTTACCGCCATTAAAACAGCTCCGTTACTAACTTCTTTTATTAAAATCCAACAATTTTCCGATTCATAGACTACCGTAGATAATGATAGTGGAGATAGATTTTCATTATTCTGAAGTTCCATAATTTGTTGATAAATAGTATAAATATTAGAATCTAAAGTCCCAATTTCAAATTTCATAAACTTTAATGGTTTAGATTCAAATTTACCAAATGTAGAAGAAATTAATAATCCATCGGGTTGGTTGAATAAAAGATACTCTGATAAAGTAGTGATCTTTAACTCATCTAATAAATGACGTATTTTTCCTAAACGTTGCATAGACAAAGTGTTCTTTTGAATTTCAAAATCAAGAATTTCTATTAATCTATGTTGAGCACTCCCTTCTTTGACAGAGACAGGAGTAAATGAAAGTTTTGATAAAAAACCATCATTTATATCTTTTGTTAATATTTCATAGAACTCGTCCTCCTTTGATTCTTTTAGATCAATTTTGTTTAATAACACATAGACCATACTAATCTTAGGAGAAAATTCAAGGATATTTGTCAAAAATTTATCAAAAATATCACGCACTTCAGGTTCAATCGCAGCAGAATCAACCATAAAAACAGCAGTAGTTGCTTCAGAAAATATTAGTTCACGCTGGGATTCTGAGAAGTATCTCTCCAAGTAGCGTTCTTGACCACCTAAATCCCATACATTAAGTTCCATAATACCTCGAAAAATAAAGTTTTCTCTTGATACACCTTTAGTTGGTTTCAAGTTTAAAACTTTCATGAAATTGTATCCCAAGCATGTCGTCCTCATAAGTGAGGTCTTTCCAGCACCTGCAGGTCCAAATAAGAGAATTTTCATCAAATGTAACCCGAGTTTGATTTTATTTTTTCTTTATCTTCAATATATTTTTTATACTTTAATTTTTATTTAATTTTTTCTAATTATTGAATGAAAGTTAAAAATTATAATATATTGTTCTTATGACGATTCAATTAAATATCATTTTTAATTAATTTAAATAAATTGAATTCGAAATTTAAAATATAAAATGAAATGAAATGAATTTAGAGGATTATATAAGGAATGTACCTGATTTCCCTGTTGAGGGAATTCAGTTTAAAGATGTTACGACATTAGCGAAAGTTTACTCCGCTTTTAAAGAATCGTGTGACAGAATTATAAAACACTATAGAGATAAAGGAATTACTAAGGTAGCTGCTATTGAAGCGCGGGGTTATGTGTGGGGTGGGGTAATTGCTTATCAATTGGGTGCTGGATTTGTCTTAATTAGAAAACCAGGAAAATTACCATACAAAACTCTAAAAGAAACATATGAACTTGAGTATGGAACAGATAGTATCGAAATGCACATTGATGCAATTGAAGAAGGTGATAAAGTATTAGTTTTTGACGATTTATTAGCTACTGGAGGGACAGCAAAAGCTGCATGTGATTTAGTAGAGAAGGCTGGGGGTAATATAATAGGAATAGCTTTTGTAATTGAATTAACAGGAAGTTTACATGGTAGAGATAAATTAGAAGGTTATGATGTTCTTTCTTTAGTAGAAATTCTAGTTGACGAATAAAATAATCTTATCTTACTTAGATGTGTTAAGGTTATTTTAAAAAACTTTAATTTTTTTATATTATTTCTAATTCTGGCGGAATATAACCAAATGTATTAAAAAATCGCTTCCTTACCATATCACTGTTAAAATTTTGAGTTTGGGCTCCAGTTGTTTCAACTACAAATGATCCTATTATTGCTCCTAATCGACATGAATCCAATAAAGTCATATCTAAAGTTAAACCCGTTAGTATTCCCGCACGGTATCCATCTCCTGCACCGGTAGTATCTTCTATCTTATTTGGGTTAGCAATAGGAACATAAACTTTAAAAATTTTATCGTTCTCATCTTTATAAATTAATTTAGAACCTTCAGTTCCTTCTGTTATTATAATTGCGTTGATTTTTTCAAGAATTTGCTCTTCAGTTAACATGGTTACCTTTTTGATTTGACCAATTTCATGTTTATTACCAATCAATATTTCTGATTTCTTAAGCAATTCTATTAAATTATCTTTTTTGAAAAGAGGTGTTACTTGACCGGGATCAAATATTGAAGGAATTTTTAAATCGTTTAATTGAATAGCAAAATTTGTCATAGCTTCAACACTCTGAGTTGAATTAATAGCATAAACGAATTCTTCTGGATTTGAAATTCTATCTTTTAAATTAATATCCTTACATTTATCTAAAGCCCCACCATGAAAAATAATCATTTGATTAGATTTAATATCATTAACTATATAACAAGCGGCAGTAAAAAGATCTTCATGCACATCTACAAGTAATTCTACATTTTTAAATTGTTTTATATGACCCTTATATCCTAACCTCTCAAAATCATCGCCTACTGAACCGAATAAGGAAACTTTAGCAATATTTAAAAGTCCTAGATTATAAGCAATATTACCGGCAGTTCCTCCATAAAATTGATAACGAGTGTCTGCTGTAACAGTACTTTGATATTCACCCTTCTCATGATTGATAGATACAGCATTAATAAAACTCTCTTTAAATCCCATAATATAATCAAAAGCCAATGATCCAAGAACTAGAACTTTTTTTTTTACCATGAAATAGTAAATTAAATTTTAGAATTATAGTTTACACTATCAAGATTATATTCAAACTTTATTTCTCACCAACGAGTAAGTTTTATAACAAATAATTTATAAAATTTTAAATTTAATACCTTAAAAACTGCACAAGTTGAAAATGATGATGAAAATTGGAATAATTGGGGGTTCAGGATTAGATAATCCCGATATTTTAAAGGATGTAATGGAAATAAATGTTGAAACTGCATATGGAAAACCTAGTTCTCCTTTAAAAATTGGAAAAATTAATGATGTTGATGTGGTACTCATAGCTAGACACGGAAGAGAACATACTATTCCTCCTACGCAGGTAAATTATAGAGCTAATATACAAGCATTAAAAGATCAAGGATGTTCTCATATTCTCGCCACAACTGCTTGCGGGAGTTTAAGAGAAGAAATAGAAAGAGGTGATCTGGTTATTCTTGATCAATTTATAGACTTTACTCGTCTTAGAAAAATATCTTTCTTTGAAGAATTTACTCCTGGAGATATGAAGCATACTCCAATGGCAGATCCTTATTCAGAAGAATTAAGAAAAATCCTTATTGAAACTGCTAAGGAGTTGAATCTTAAATATCATGAAACAGGTACAGTTGTTACCATTGAAGGACCAAGATTTTCCACAAGAGCTGAATCAAATATGTTCAGGATATGGGGTGCTGATGTGATAAATATGAGTATTGCTCCCGAAACCATTTTAGCAAGCGAAGCCAATATTCCTTATGCTGCTATTGCTATGTCTACAGATTATGATTGCTGGAAAGAGGATGAAGCTCCAGTTACTTGGGAAGAAATATTGGATATCTTTGGCAAGAATGTTAATAATGTTATTGCTTTACTAACAAATTCTATTCCAAAAGTTAAATAGTTTTTAAATTTCTCGTTAATTTTATACTTTTTTTTTCCTTCTTGAATCAATAATCAAACTTGAAGTATTTCTTGTTATTTTTGAGAATTTCAAAAAAGTTGATATTTCTTAATTGTTTTTTTAATATATTATATTTCTATGATAATTAGAGCTATTTTTTTTAAGATATGACAAAAATATCCTTTTTAGGTAGTTGTAGAGAAGTTGGACGGTCAAGTATTTTAGTTGAGTCAAATAATGGATCGAAATGCTTATTAGATTATGGTATTGGATTCAATAATGACGATAGATTACCCTTTGAAGCAGATTTTTCAAATTTGAAATCGGTTGCTCTTACTCACTGTCATGTTGATCATTCGGGAGCATTACCCTTTATATATAAAACACATAAAGTTCCATTCTTTACTAACTCAATTTCTCTTGAAATTACTGAACTCTTAATAAGAGATATGATAAAAATTTCAAAATATCCATATCCCTTTGGTTTTAGGGAATTAGATAGTTTAAGACAAAATTCTTATTTTCTTAAGAATGGTACTCGTAAAAAAATAGAAGAAAATTTTTTTATAACTTTTATTGATGCAGGGCATATACCTGGAAGTGTTTCAATTTTACTTGAAGTTGATAATAAACGTATCCTTTACTCCGGAGATATTAATACTCAAAAAACTAATTTAATCAACCCTGCTAATCATATGGAAGTACCTGAATTAGATGCTTTAATTATTGAATCTACATATGCTTTAAAAGAACATCCCCCAAGAAAATTACTTGAGGAAAAATTTATAGAGAAAGTAATTAATATCACAGAGAATGGTGGGAAAGTCTTGATACCAGCTTTTGGAGTTGCTCGTTCACAAGAAGCCCTTTTAATTTTAGAAAAATACAATTATACCGGAAATATTTTTATAGATGGGTTAGCTAGAAAAGTATCTAAAATCTATTTAGAGAATCCAGAGTTTATTAAAGATAATAAGTCTTTTAAAAAAGCAATAAAAAGAGCTGAATTCATTTCAAAGAAAAAGGATAGGGTTTATGTGAAAAAATCAAAGGGAGTTATTATATCACCCTCTGGTATGCTTAAAGGAGGGGCCGCAATAGATTATATTGAGACAATTTTAAACGATCCAGCTTCCGCTGTCTATTTAGTAGGATATCAAGTGGAAGGAAGCCCTGGTAGAGGTTTATTAGATAATGGAATTTTTGAATTTAAAGAATCCACTAAAAAAAAAAATATATTTAATAGTTTTCAGATCGAAGCAAAATGTGATTATGACTATTTCGATTTTTCTAGCCATGCTGATGGTTCTCATCTTTATGAATATGTAGATCGTTTAAAATTTCGAAATAAAAATCATAATAATATATTTTGCGTTCATGGTGATAATAAATCAACTACAACATTTGCAAGTGAATTAGTGAAGAAAGGTTATAATTCAGTTGCTCCAGAAATTGGAGAAATTTATAAAATTTAGGTAATCTTTTTCCCTGATAATTATTTATTTTCCATGCAATTGCTTTCGAATTACTATATTACAATTTTCCAAATAACTTTCTGCTTTATCTATTGGTATTTTTGTACCTGCAGCGGGTGGATGGCCACCACCTAATACATCTAATCCTGTTTGCTCACATGCTTCTCTAATTGCTTTTGAAAGATTTACACCTTTATCTACAATCATTTTATGAGCTCTCCCAGAAACCTTATAGACATTTTCATCTTCTCTTTTTGCTAAACCAAATATTGGTTTAGCTTTATTAAATCCTTCACTATTTTCAAATACTATCATTGAAGCAACTGTTCCGACCATAGTATCAGGAATAATATCTTCAGCAAAAAAATATTGAATATATTCCATTTGTTGTATTTTTTTATTATCTTTAAGCCATATAAGACTCTTAAATAAGGTTCGTTTGTAATTTGAAAGAATCTCTTGAGATTTTTGATATGAGTTCTTTCTATCTCCCATAGCTATAGCAATCCCTAATGAACCTTGATTTAATCTTCCACAAGCATTTAAAAGATTGGAAAACTCTCCAGCATCATATAAATCCGTGCCAATTTTTTCGTTTTTTAATAGGAATCTATTTATAATTAATTTTTCTATAATTTTACTGGGTTCAATATCAAGTTTTAAAGAACCATATTCAATAATAGCAGAAGAAATTTTTTGTTTCTCATCTTTATTAAGATCATTTAGTGACTTGATGTTTCCTTTTGAATTTTCCATTAAAATCCCTAAAGTCTTTAAAAAGATCAAAGTTCTATTGACATCACCAGTTAACCCGGGTAACTCAATTTCATTAGAATATGCAATTGCTTCATTTAATGGTTTTATTGAAGAAAAATTCAAATCACTCTTTATTTCAATTAATCCAGAATTGATAGCATCTTCTAAAATTAGTGAATTTAAACCAAAAAAAGATTTATTTGGACCTTGATTTTGAATATCCCCAATAGCTCCAATAATTGCATTGCAAGACAAGTCAACATTATTTTCATTTAAACATTTAGCAAAGAAATAACATAATCCTGCCCCAGATACCTCTAAACTCCCATCAATTCCAAAAAAATAAGGATTTAAATGCCATTGATAAGTATTATTAAATATTTCGTTAAGTAAATCAGTATCTTCTTTAGAGGATATATTCTGTGGAAGATGATGATCTAGTATGATGAAAGAATTATAATTCTCTTTCATTATCAATTCTTTTTGAAGTTCTAGATATTGACCACTTCCAAAATCAGTGAAAAATAAAAATTTATTAAAACTGTTCACATCCTTAGAGATATTAACAATATTTTCTTTCTCTAATTGCTTTAAAATAGTAATTTGAAAGGGAAGTTTTTCTCGGATGAAAGCTTTGCCCAGAATTGCTCCTCCACTTAATCCATCAGAATCTAAATGAGTATATATTTGAATAGACGATTTGTTTTCTCGAATAAAATCAATAAATTTATTTTTTACAATCTTTATACCATCATAGAATTTATCAAATTTATTCTTCAAGTTTTTCATTTTATGTAGAAGTAGCAAAATTAATAATATATTATATTAAATTATCAAATTAATAATAAATACTCAATTAAAAAAGTAAATTTAATAAAGTGAAAATAAGTGCATCATATTAAGATAAATGAGTTAGGAAGGCAAATTGTTGAAACTATCGTAGAAAATAAACATTATTATAACGCAGAGGTTCATAAATTAGATAATGGGGCAATTGTCCTTGATATGTCTAAAGCATCATGGATTGGAGGAAAACTAGTTGGAGAAATTTGTATGGGGGGTCTAGGAACAATTGAATTTTCTTCTTATAATTTAGATGGTCATTTTATACCAAGTGTTAATGTTTATACATCAGAACCAATAATATCATGCATGTCTTCTCAGTTAGCTGGATGGAATGTTAAATTAAAAAAAGATGTTGAAAAAGATGGACAAATAAAGAAAAAAGTTATTTTTCAATCCTTAGGATCTGGACCTGCTCGTTCTAAGAGTAGATTAGAGAAGATATTTGACGAATTGGATTATACTGATGATTCAAAATGCGCAGTTATTGTTTTTGAGACACCAAAATTGCCAAATGAAGAAGTAATAGATATTGTAGCCGAAAAATGTGGTGTTGATCCCACTGATACTTATGCTATTTGTGCTCCAACAGCCTGTTTGGTAGGATCGATTCAGGTAGCTGCAAGAATTGTAGAAACAGGAATCCATAAATTACATGAGATTAAATTTCCATTAAATGTAATAAGTGATGGTTTTGGTACTGCTACGATTGCACCTATTGCTAAAGATGATCTTAGTGCTATGGGTCGTACAAACGATTCAATAAGTGCTGCGGGACTAACATATTATAATATAAAGGTTGAAAAAGAAAGAGAAGATGAGTTATTTGAGCTTCTTAAAAAAGCACCCGCAAATACTTCCCCCAGTTATGGAAAACCATTCTTAGAAACCTTTAAAGCAGCAGATTATAATTTTTATAATATTGATCCAGGATTATTTGCTCCAGCATTATATACTGTTACAAATACTATAACAGGGAAATGTTTAACCGTTGGAACGGTAAATAATGGACTTTTGAAACAATCTTATGGATTAGATTAAGAAAAATTGAAAAAATTTTGAATAAAATCTATCTATATTATTTAACTCTTAATTTTTACTGCATTTTTCTGACAAGAAAGATTACATATTCATTAGTTCTGCTTCGTATTTAATAATATCATCATTCGAGATATCTCGATCAAATTTTATTTTTTGTTGAATTCCTAAATATGCACATGCAAGTTTAGCAGCAGCAGCAACTTCTGCTTTTTTAAGAGTAATTGAATATTCATCTTGCTGAATTGGATCTTCTTGATAAAGGTTTTCTTGAAAATTTTTATCCTGAACTCGAAGAACTCGTTCGTTTTTCATTTTATATAACATTGAAGCCATTTTATTTGCAACTTTAAAAGGTAATTGATTTTTAACAACCAATCGTATAATGTTATTTACATCAAAATAATTAAGAGTTTCAAATTTAGCTCTCAGAAAACTTTTAAGATTTTCAGAATTTCTTTCACATTCAATTTCCATCCAATCGTGTATAGCAAGTTTCCTTCTAAAAAATATTAATTCCCAATCAACACCAAGTTCCTTTAATAATTCAAATATCAAATCATCATTGGATTTCCTCGATTCTATTATCATATAAAGTTGAAGCCCATAATATTTATGTTCTTGTTGAAGAAAAAATCCTCGTTGTTGCATAGAAGAAAGAATTAGAACTTTTATGGAATAGACATTTTCAGAGAGATTCTTTTTTCCACAATTCAGATATATAACATTCCCCTCCTCACTGATAAACTCGCTATCTAAAAAACCTAAAATACCCTCCTTATTATCTTTAATAAAATCCCTTAATCCAGTAAGAGTTGGTTTCACATCAAATTTAATCAAATCATTTTCTCCAACTGTTACATAATCATGGAAATTACTCCCAATAGCTAATTTGATGGAATTAAGTTTTAGTTCTTTGTCGCTACCAAACACTTTCTGAAATGCATCATTCATCGGAAAAACTTCTTCTTCCAAAATTTTAATATCTGCTATAGAAATCTCATAAGGTTCAGGTTCATTTAGCATTTTATTTAATATAGGCGCTTCCGAAGCATCTACTTCGATTTCATAAGATTTTGCTAAATCTTTTCGAAGAATAAAGAAAGATCTATTCTTTTTATTATAGATTGAAAGTGAGAGATGATCATTCAATACTGCCCGAAATTTTTCTATAAATTTACTTTCTGTGTTGTCTGACCCAATCCTTCTTCTTCGAATTATTATTCAACCAAAAATTGTTAAAATTATCTAATTTCAGTTAATAAATGTATAAAATCTTTATCTTAAATTCTTATCTAAAATGTAATATAAGATTTTTAATTATTAAATAAAAAATAAAACACTTTAATGGAAAAGTAATTTTTAAGAATAAATTCTGAAATATTATTAAAAGTCTTACTTTTGTTATATTTCTTCTTCCAAAAAATAATTATCTTTCTTCTTAACATATATGATTGTAGAACCGAAATTATTACGTATGGTATACTTATCTCCTTGGACATCTAATATTTCTATAGAATAAGATAATCTTCTTTGCTTCATAATGTCTTCAATAATTTTTTTTTCTTCTTGTGCGTCCATGATTTTGAGTTATTAACCAATACAAAAAAATTTTTCCATTTTATTAATTAATTAAGAAAAGATATTAGAGAATTTTATGGGTAAATTCGCTTTATTTTTTGATAAAAATTAAAATTGGATAATAAGATTAATTAAAAAAAAATATTGGGTTTTTAGTATAAATTTTTATTACTATTCAATTAAAAATTTAAGTAAATCAAAGAAAAGTAAATTAGAGAATCGAGGGTTTATTGATTATGCACATTTTGAATACAAATATCAGTAATAAAATGATGAATTCATCCAAATTTTCATTTAGAGAAACATCATGCAATGTTAAAAAATCTATGAGGAAAAAACCTTTCTATCAAAATTATTCTATATATATGATCCTTACCATAATTAAAATTATTTTAATTAACTTAAGAATTAATAATTTCAATTTTATTGTCTTTTGTCCTTATTAAAAAATCGAATTTTTTTTATTAAATCATACATATTTTTATATATTAAAAAACATGTTTATATAAAGCGTGCTTTTCTTAAACTAATAGAGTTGTCTAAAAGGCTCTTTCTTTTGTATTTGATATAAAATGGTTAAACAGAAGCTTGACATTGGATTTTTCACCTCAATGTATTCACAAGTTAATGGTACAGCCATTGCTTGCAGAAATCTTGCTGAAGGTATAGCAAAATACACAGGACATAACGTTCATGTGTTTGCACCAGGTATCCAAAAACCTAAAACTAAACCAAAGAATCTATACCTCTATAATTTTTTTGGAGCAAAAATTGGGCCTAAAACTGGTTTTATATTAAGTATTCCGATACACAGATATTTTTTTTGTTCCCATGATTATCTAGATATGGTACATATTCATACTCATGCCAGTTATGGTTCTATGGCAATTAATTGGGCTAAATATTTAGGTATCCCTATGGCTGGAACCCATAATTCTCCTCTAAGTTTTTATACAGCGCAATATATACCAGTTTTTGGTAAACTTCTTTCGAGATTAGATTGGGTATGGCGTTATGAAAGGCATATATTAGATAAATATGATATCGTCTCGGTTCCAACGAGATCTAAAAAAGATTTATTAAGAGAACAAAGATTTAAAGAACCAATAATATGCTTAACCAATGGTATTTCAGATTTATACTTTAAAGATGTAAAAGAAAATGGAGTAAGGGATAAATATAATTTAAACAATAAGAAAATACTTTTATACGCTTCGAGGTTATCACCTGAGAAACATCAATTAAGTGTTATTAAAGCCTTTAAAAAAATTCATAATGAAGTTCCTGATACACATTTAGTTCTTGTAGGGAGTGATGGACCATCTAGCGCTCATGTTAAGAAATTGATTAAGAGGAGGCCGTATAATGATATTGTTTCTTACTTAGGCCGAGTACCCTTTTCAGATCTATTAAAATTATATAACACCGCAGATTTAGCATGCCTTTGGTCATGGATAGAAGCGGAAGGTTTAGTTTTAATCGAAGCAATGGCACAAGGCACACCATGCATAGGTGCAAATGCCACTGGAATTTCCAATGTAATTAGACATGGTAAAACAGGATACCTCGCTAATGATCTAGACGAATTTAAGAATAAAGTGATAAAATTATTTAAGGATGATGATTTACGAGCAGAAATGGCAATAAATTCTAAATTAGTTGCACAAAATTACAAAATTAGTAAGGTAGCTAAAACATGGGTCAAACTCTATAAATTCACAATAAATGAACTTTACCCCCTTCGTTATTATAACAGGGAAAGAAAAGAACGCGTTAAAATGGTTAAGGAATTTGCTCATAAATTACCTATTGTATCATTTTAACTTCTCTTTAGAAATTATGGTATGCTCTATTTTGTTCTAATTTTGTTTTACAATTATTACAAAAATCAAAAGACTTTTCATCAATTTTATTAACATCATGAGAGAAGCGCATGACACATGAATTTTTTAGGCAATGGTCTGGACCTAATAATATATGCCCAATCTCATGAATAACCTCTTTAATAACTCTTTGATCAAAAATTTTTAAATTGGGTACTCTATTATAGAACTGTTCTTTTAGCTTCAATGAAGATACTACACAACAACGATGTTTTATATGGGCTTCTCCAAATAAGAATATGATATTATCATCACTACTAGAATATAAAGGAAGATCAGTTATTGCAATTATCATTCCAAGCTTTTCTTCTATTCTTTTGTCTATCAAAATCTGATAAAACTTATTAGTAGGATGTATCTTTATTTTATCTGATGATTTTTTCATTTCTCGATATTCATTTTTAACACCCTTAGAGATTAATTCAAAAGAAAAACTATAAGTCCCAAAATTTCTGATAGTAAAAAAAAAAGAATCAAATACTCGATTTAAAGAATCTCTAATTCTTTCAAAAAGACCTTCATTGTATTCTCCAAAAAATAGAATTCCTATATGACACGGCAGTGAAAGCTCTTTTGGTGCTTCACTATTTAGTTCAAATTCATCAATATAAGATATTCCTATTCTTGTAATTAAATTTTTTAATTTATCTTTATATCTGCGAATTTTTTGCTCATATTTCTGAAATCTTGGCATTATCAGAGTTTTAAAAGTTACCTTCTATAAGAAGTTTCTTGCGTAGATAACAAAAATGAAATGGGGGGTTTATTTTTATTATTAATAGGTATTTAAGTCATAAATTCTATTATAAATTAGATTAATTATTTTTTAGGATCAATTTTATGAAAAAATGACAGATTTAGCAGAAAATTCAGAGGAAACAAACCTAGAAGAGCAAATTGTCAAAAATTCTATAAATATAGAAGAAAAAGACAAAGAAGTAGTAGAAAAAGATTTCATTCCTCATTTTTTTCCAACTTTTAGAATCAAAAGGAAACTCTATCCAATCCCTATAATTTTCGTTATTACTATCTCAGCAATCTTAGCTTATTTGACATATATTGAAGCAGGAATACAAATTGATGGAGGTTACGTTTCAGAAAGTGAATATGGCGCACTAGGAGGAATTTTAAATGGAATAATTTATACAGCATTAGCGGGAATTTCAGCTTTTATTATAATTTTCATTATCAAGAAAAAGGGTATTGGTATATTGATGTATATTTTTGGATTTAGTTTTGGATTAATTGGCTTTTTTCAAACTTGGTTCTTTGGGCAAATAATTATATATATATTGTTTTTAAATTCACCAGCTGTATTCTATTTATTTTATTATGAATTGATTTTCCTATCTGCCTTTTTTACGATAGTTATGCTTTATTTATATTTCACTTCGAAATCAATAAAAACAAAAAATTTTATAGTTTTATATATAGGATTATTAATTGGAGCATCCATGGGGGTTTTAATGCCCCTTTGGACTACGTTAGCCATCTTAATTGGAATTTCATGTTGGGACATTTTCGCTGTGTTATATAAACATGGCCCAATCAAACAGTTGATCGATATTGCATCAACTCCAGAGGAAGGAGTTGTTTTGTCTGAGCAAGAATTACAAGAGAAGATAAAAACTGGAGAATATGAGTATGATACTTCAAAATTGGAGATTGGAATAGGAGATTTAGCTTTTTATAGTATGCTTACTTCTTGTGCTCTAGTTCAAACTAATAATCTAATAGTTATGATTCTGACTGCATTTGCTACAATTATAGGTACGGGAATTACAATTTCAGGGTTAAAACGAAATAAAATTTTACCGGGATTACCCATTTCAATTTTCCTTGGTATTGGAACAATGTTCCTTTCGTGGTTTTTAATCTCAACATTTTTTTAATAATTAGAATTCCTTTTTTTGGGAAATAGTCTTTAATATATTACTAAAATTGATTATATTACTACTATTGAAAGTGATGAATAAAACGATGGTTACCATACACAATATTAGTAAAATTGCAGTTATTGGTGCGGGAACTATGGGTCATGAAATTGCTCAAGTTGCCTTAATGGGGGGGATAAATTCTGTAATTTTAAATGATATTAGTATGGAAATACTCAATAATGCAGTAAACAAAATAACAAGTGGTTTGAAAAAATTAGAAGCTAAGGGACAATTAAAGAGTGGATATTCAACTTACTCCCTTATGAAAAATCTTAAAACAGAAATAGATATAAAGAAAACGGTTTCTCAAGTAGAATTTGTATTTGAAGCAATTCCTGAAAAAATGAAAATTAAACAACAACTTTTCGAAAAATTAGGGAAGTATGCTCCAAAACATACTATTTTTGCCACAAATACTTCAACAATGAGTATAACTAAGATTGCTTCTTTATCAGGGCGGCCGGAGAAAGTTATTGGTTGCCATTTTTTTACGCCAATAGTGGTACTTAGATTAATTGAAATTATAAAAGGGAGAGATACGTCAGAAGAAACAGTTGAAATTACTAAAGAAGTTTGTAATCAATTACCTGCACTTAAAGGAAGAAGATTTTTACCAATTCTTCAAAAGGAAAGTCCGGGATTTATTGTAAACCGGCTTTTGTTAGGTACTAGTGCTTATTTAAATTGGCTTCTTGATTATGCTATGGAAGAAGGTGTACCACTAGAAAATTTAGATGCTGATGTAAAAGAAGTAATGAAAATTGGACCTTTTGCCAAATGGGATTATTTGGGACTTGATGTAATTTATAATACTTTAACATATTTTGAAAAAGTTGTTTCCCCTGATTTTACTCCTGGTAAAATCATAACGAAATTAGTAAATGAAGGAAAATTAGGAAGAAAAACCGGAGAAGGTCTATTTAAATGGATTAATGGTAAACCACGAATAAATTTAGATATAAAAGCAAAAATTCTCGATCTTGAGCTATTTATGGCAATTCAGTTGAATGAAGGATGTAAACTCTTAGAAGAAGGCGTAGTTTCTGGATATAAAATTATCGATGATACAATGTTCGCTGGAATGGATATGCCTGGACCATTTGGTATGGGGAAAAAAAAATATGAAAAATGGGGTAACTTACTAGAAGATTTCGTCAAAAAATCAAATTTAACTTATTTTACACCATGCAAATTAATGAAATCTGGTAAATTCATTCAAATGCGAAAATAAGAAATGTAATTTACATATTTTATCTGAATTAAATAATCATATATAATCCAAACAAACATTAATCAATAATTTTATATTATAATTGTGTGTAAATTATTAGAAAAATAGATTTACAAAATAAGAGCAAAATTAAAGGTATAACCTAATGTCTGAAGATATTCAAGTGCCTAAATCTGGTTTTGATAAAATTCTTGATTATTTTAATAATTCTCTCAATTTAAACCGTCCAGTTGCTATTGCTAAAATTGTAGAGGAAACGGGCTTTTCATGGAGTTTTATTAAAAAGACATTAACTAAAATAAGCAAGCAATACGATGGATTTCACTTTGAAAAATCAGGTAGCACGTGGATTGCATGGAAAGATCGTAATCATTTAATAAAAAAACTGAATGATACATGTTCTCGTTTATTAGATGAAAGTTGAAGTAGAAAGATTTAATTTTGTATTATTCCGATTTCCTCAAATTTTGAGGAGAAATGAATTTTATTTATAAAATTTACGCTCTCCGATATTTTATAAAGATCGACTCGCGTTTTTTATTTAAATACATTAAAAAAATATGAAAGTAATGAGTCTTCAATTAGATTTTCTTTCAAAATTAAGGTTATTTATCTGCCCATTTGAAAATACATGTATACTTCCGAAAAAACAGTTTCTATGCAAGATTCCAGAATGTAAAAACTGTCCTACTTATAGTGAAAAATTAAAAAAACTCAAGGAAAGAATTCTTTACTAGATCTCAATTTGATGAAAAATGATTTTTAATGCTTATTTATTAAGTTGCATTTTTAATTTTAGTTAATTCTCAAAATATTTGATTTTAGCTAATAATGTATAGGATAACTGAAATATTTTAAAATTTTTATTAAAGGAACTAATTAGGCAATTTAGGAGTTTTTACAATACCTGAAACTGATTGAGAAAGAAATTTTTAATCGAGAAGAAAATTTTAAAGTTGTTATCTTTTATACGAACTTAGATCAATTAAGATTAAAAAGCAAAATGTATTTATGAAAAATTCAAAAAATATATTATTTATTGTTGTAGACTGCTTACGGGCAGATTATATTTATGATCCTAATAAAAGTCATATTCCTAACATAAATAAGATCTTAAAAAATGGTTTTTCATTTCTGAATACAATAGCAACTACATCTACAACAACACCTTCATTTTCTAGTTTACTTACTGGACTTTATCCTTTTGAAAGTGGAGTGAGGAGTCACTCTGGTTATGCCATAAATAGAAATGTAATCACATATCCTGAAATTTTAAAAAAGAATGGATATAATACATATGCTGAAGTAACAGGGCCTGTAATACAAAAAATCGGGTTAGATAAAGGTTTTGATGAATTTAATTATAGGAAGCAAAGTAAAACAATTCATACAGATTGGGGTAAATTTTTAATAAAAAAATTTGAATCTGAATATAAAAAACCATGGTTTGTTCTTTTGCATATTTGGGCGCTACATGAACCAAGAATTGTTTTAAATCAATTTAAAAATGAAAAATATGGAAAAACAAAATATGCTAGATCAATTGCAAGTATAGATAAATATTTAGGTGAACTTTTCAATGTTTTAAGAGAGGATACAATCATCATATTAACAGGAGATCATGGAGAACAAATTTCTCGTTCAAGAATCGCAAGAAAAGCAAAAAAAATTATAGAAAACCGCATTAAAACTTTGAAAAAATATAATATTTTGAAGATTCCATATTCTAAAATAATAAGACCCTTTCATATAGGGCATGGATATAGTATTTATGATGTGTTAGTAAAGGTTCCATTAATCATTTATAATAAAGAAATTATTCCTAATAATAATTCAACTGTGCAGATTAGACACATCGATATTTTTCCGACAATTTTAGATTTGGTAAAAATTAAGCCTACTCATCAAGTTACTGGAAAAAGTTTAACACCAATAATAGAAGGAAAAGAAGATTCGCATAGAGATGCTTATCTGGAAGCTGTAGGGATAAATATTCCTACAAAGGAAGATTGGCTAGTTGGGTTCCGTGTTGCTAATAAATATAAATATATTATGTCTCCCTTTAAGAAAAATTTTAAAGAAGAATTATATCTATTAGAAAAAGACCCTCTTGAGAAAAGAAATGTTGCTCCAAATTATCCAGAATTAGTTGAAATGTTAAAAAAAAAAATCGAAAAGCTAAAATTTAAACAATTTGTTGGAGAAAGATTAAAAAAAGAAGAACAAGATAAAATTATAGATAGGTTAAGGGCTCTGGGGTATGTTGATTAATTAATCTCAAATAATTTATCTATTCTTCTCACATTTTCATTTATATTTGATTCTATTTCTTCAAAGTAATTAAAATCTTTTTCTATACAAATCAAAAATAAATCTCATTTTATAGATCTTGATGATTTAAAGAGTGTGAAATTTCATTCTATATTTATTACACCTTTAAATGACATGTAAAATTCTATAAATCATTAATTAAAACAATATTCCACATAACATATCTGTTAAATTTGTGATTAAAAACATGAAAATCGAAAGATCAAGTCAAGATCTAGAAAATGAAGTAATTTATGCAGGACTTTGCATTCATTGTGGCTCTTGTAATGCATTCTGCCCACATATGGATTTTAATAAAGAAACAGGCGAAGCTTACGTGGTGGATGAATGTGCTGAGACTGTAGGTCTCTGTTATAATTCTTGTCCAAGAAATTTTTTACCTATCTCAGAAATTGAGATGAAACTTTTCGGAAAAACACGGATTGATTTAGCTGTCGGAGTTTACAATGATATAATTCAAGTTAAATCAAAAAATAAAGATGATATATTATATAATCTTGTTGTTGCAGGTTTTGAAGCAGGGATTGTAAAACATATGGTCCTAAGTGAAGTTAAAAGTAAAAAACCTCCTGTAGCATTTCCTGTTGTAGTGGATAATGCAAAAGATGCAAAAAAATTTATACCCAAAGGTACAATGGACAACGCAGGACCCTTAATTACTGGAATTGGGAAAGCCTATAAAGACTATAAACGAGATATTGGCATTATAGCTAATCCTTGTCATCTTCAAGGTCTCGCAAAAATTCTAACGTCAGACTTTAATACAGGAGCAGAACGTACATCATTAAGAATAGCCTACGCATGCTCTTCAGGAGGAATGACTGGCTGCAAGTACTGTACTGACTTTTCAGGAGAATTTTCTGATATTTCATATTCCCCATGGGGGGCTCCAAAAGGTTCAGGTGAAGCTTTTCTTATAATTAGAACTGATGTGGGGCAAAAATTAGTTGATAATGCGGTGAAAAATAAATTAATTGAAATAACTGACCCAAATCCTGATTTATCCGAGATGAAGAAGTTTCTAAATAAAAAACGTAAGAAAAATTTCTTAACTCTTTTAAGTAAGGATTTAATACAAGCTAAATATCTGAATCTTAATGTTGATGAATTAAAGGATATTTTAGAAGAATAAAAATTTCTTTTTAATTTTTTATTATTATTTTAACTAATAATATCGGATTTTTTATAATATGATAGTTTATTATCTACTTAGGTATAAAATCCGTTCAATCTATTATTTATAGAAAGAAAAATTATTTACGTTTAAAATTTATTATAATAATATTAATTTTTCAATTCAAGTTAAACAGAATGTCAAATCGAAAACTTCTCTTCAAAGTCGTTGTAGTGGGAGACGGTGGGGTAGGCAAGAGTACAATGGTACAGAGGTTAAGTACTGGAGAATTTATCCCACAGAAAATTACAATTGGGACAGATCTCGCCATCCATCGGATTAAAATCGATAAAAAAACCTCCACTAACCTTCAAATCTGGGATTTCGCAGGGGAACGACGATTCAGAATTTTTTTACCTAACTACTCTAGAGGAGCGACAGGTTGCTTGCTATGTTATGATATTACACGTCGTAGTAGTTTTGATAATTTAGAGGAATGGTATCAAATCGTTAATAATAATGCCGATAATCCTGTATTCATTTTAGTAGGGGAAAAGGCTGATTTAGCAGATATTAGAAGAAGTGTTGAACTTGACCAAGCTGAAGAATTTAAAGAAAATCACAAGATTGATTATTTTTTTGAGACTTCTTCAAAAAGTGGAGAAAACAACAAAAAAATTTTTGAAACACTAACTCGGTCAATTTTGAAAAAAAAGGGACATTTAGAATAAAAATATCTAAGTACTATTCTTAATTAATTAAACGATCTTATTTTATTCACTTTTTAATTGTTCTTTTATTTTACTATTCAATGCTTTAAGGTTTTCAATTATTTTAATTTGAATATTTCTAGGTAAGGGCTCAAGAATTTTATCTAATTTCTCATTACTAATTTTATTGATAATTCTATAGTTCTTAATAAGAAAAATAATAGCTAAAGTTGGTGATATTAAAAGAAAACCAAAGAAAGAATAGGGTATTGTTATAATTTGAGAACCTGGAAGGAATAATGGTACTCCAATATTATTATAGTTTACGAAAAAAAGAGTTATTAAGTTTAGCATGTTTAAAATAGTAAAAACAAAGAATGTAATATAAGTATTAATCCTGAAATTATGTAATGTAAGATCTGAAATTATATTTTTTACATCTTTAGAAAAGGGTACATTTGATGTCCTTTCAGGCATATCTATTAGTACTTCTGTTTTTGTATATTTCCATGAATCAATAAATATCCAAAAGAAACCAAATGTATATAAAAATATAAGAAATCCTAAAAAAAAGGAGAAATAAATATGAACTATGTGAGAATTATATAATGATTCTCCACCAATCCAAAAAATTAAAATCAGCTGGAAAAGTGTACAATAAAATAACCGATTTGCATGTTTTCTTTCTAAACCCAAAGGATTATATTCAATAAGACTATTCTTAAATTCCGTTTTCTTTTTACTACTACTAAGAATTCTAAAAAATAATGAAAAAATGAATGTAATTAAAGGAAATAGTAATAAAAATATATTCTCCCACCCATGAGCAAGGATTAAAAGGAATAGAAAAGTGAACAAAATCGAATCTCTTAAAAGACTCTCAGAGATAATATCTTTTAATGATAAATAATGGTCATTATTATTTTTTTCATTCATTTTCTTTATTAAAATATACTTAATAAATAAATTTTTATGATTTCCACTATTCCACTATATAAATCAAACACATTAGTACTATAATGTTATGTAGAAATTATGAACACTAAACCATCTGATAATAAAAAAACTCCTCTTTACGAGACTCATTTAAACCATGGCGCTCGTATGGTTAGCTTTGCTGGCTGGATGATGCCTGTTCAATATGAAAGTATTATTAAAGAGCACGAAGCAGTTAGGTCTAACGCTGGTGTTTTCGATATATCACATATGGGAGAATTTCTTCTTGAAGGAAAAGATGTAATTGAATTTCTTCAGTATATAATGATAAACGATCTTAATTTATTAGAACCATCTAAAGGTCAATATTCTTGTATGTGTTATGAAAATGGAACTGTTGTTGATGATCTTGTTTATTACGAGGAAAATCTAGAGTGTTTTAGAATGATTGTCAATGCAAGTAATATCGAAAAAGATCTAAAGTGGCTAAAAGATCATATTGGTAAAAAAGATATAAAAATCACAAACCTATCAGAAAAAAGAACACGTGTAGCTTTTCAAGGTCCTAACGCAGATAAATTGCTTCAACCCTTAGTAGACGGAGATTTATCAAAGATCAACCGTTTCTATTTTGCGGATTGCACTATTAAAGAAAATCCTGTTTTTATAGCGAGAACTGGCTATACTGGAGAGAAAGGATTTGAAATATCGTTTGAAAACGTGTATGCAGAGAAAATATGGAATGATTTGATTGGAACTGGAGCTAAACCAGCAGGATTAGGTGCAAGAGATTCTTTGAGACTAGAAGCATGTTATTCACTTTATGGACATGAGATAAGCGATTCTATTTCTCCTATTGAAGCAGGTCTTTTTTGGTTAGTGAAACCTAAGGAGGGAATTGATTACATTGGAAAAGAAGTTTTATTGAAACAAAAGTCTGAGGGTACAGAAAGAGTCTTAGTAGGTCTTAATTTGATTGATAAGGGGATTATTAGAGAAAATTATATCATATTTAAGGATGACAATGAAATTGGATTTGTTACTTCTGGGGGATATTCTCCAACGCTTAAAAAGACAATCGGTCTAGGTCTTGTGAAAAATCAATATAACAAAGTAGGTACTGAAATAGAAATTGAAATTCGCAATAAACACTTAAGAGGAGAAATAGCAACTACACCATTTTACCGTAATGTGTAAATTTAACAATATTTAGCAAAGAAAAAGTGAAGATATATGGATTATGAATTTCCTAATGATTTAAAATATGCTTCAACTCATGAATGGATTAAAATTGAAGATTCAGTAGCAACAGTTGGAATTACTGATTATGCCCAACATCAATTAGGCGATATTGTTTTTGTTGAACTTCCTGAAATTGGAATGGTTTTCGAAAAAGGAAGTAATGCAGCGGAAATTGAATCAGTGAAAGCTGTTGGCGATTTACTCATGCCATTATCCGGAGAAATTATTAATATAAACGAAAATCTCGCTAATACTCCAGAGATTGTTAATTCATCTCCCTATGAAAATGGATGGATGATTAGAATTAAATTTTCTCATCCTAGCGAATTAGAGGAGCTATTGTCTACTGAAGAATATAGAGAAATAATCCAAAATGAAAAAAATTAAAATTTTATCCCTTATAATTATATTTAATTTTTGAATTATTTATTAATTGAGTTGTTTAAATTGGATTTTGTACCTCACGATAACAAAACAATTGAAGAAATGTTAAATGTAATAGGTGTTAAATCCTTACAAGAACTATTTCAAGATGTTCCTAGTGATTTGTTTATTGGAAAACTTAATTTACCATCCGGATTATCTGAATCAGATCTTTTATGTCAAATAAAGAAAATTTCTAAAAAAAATAAAATATATTCAAGTTCCTTTTTAGGCGCGGGGTGTTACTTTCATTATATCCCCTCCATAGTCGATTTTGTGACCTCTCGATCAGAATTTTATACCGCTTATACACCATATCAAGCTGAAGCTAGCCAAGGTTATTTACAAGCTATTTTTGAATATCAAACAATCATTTCTAGATTGACTCAAATGGATGTTGCTAATGCAAGTATGTATGATGGATCAACCGCTCTTGCTGAAGCAGCTATTATGTCAACTATTATTACACATAAAAACTCTGTAGTATTACTTGAAGGAATTCATCCAGAATATGTGGAAGTTATTAGAACTTATTGTTGGGGACAAAATATTGATATCGTCTTAGCAAGTGAAGAAAATTTAATGGAACAGTTATCTAATAATATAGCTGCAGTAATATTTCAAAGTCCTAATTTTTTTGGTGATATTGAAGATGTTTCTCAAATAATAAACAATGTTAGAGATAATTGCCCCAATTGTTTGATTATTCAAGTAATGACAGATCCCACATGTTTAGGAATAATAAAACCTCCAGGAGCAACAGATATTGATATTTTTGTCGCAGAAGGGCAACCTTTTGGGATTACACCAACTTTTGGGGGACCTGGATTAGGAATTTTTACTGCTAAACAAAAATTTTTAAGAAAGATGCCAGGAAGATTGATTGGAAAAACAAAAGAAATAAATGGAGAAAGAGAAGGTTTTATTTTAACACTACAAGCACGTGAACAACATATTCGAAGAGAAAAAGCAAGTTCTAATATATGCACAAACCAAGCATTGTGTTCCTTAGCAGCACTAACCTATCTCCTAGCATTAGGAAGAACTGGCTTAACAGAGGTGGCATATCAAAATATTCAAAAAACTCATTATGTAAAACATAAACTAAGTGAAATTCAAGGATATAAAATATTGAATAAAAAACCGACATATAATGAGTTTCTAGTGAAGTGTCCTGACATAGATTCTTTAATTGCCCATTGTCGAAAACTAGAACTTTTACCTCCTTTAAAAATTTCATATTATTATCCTGAAATGAAAAACATTGCTCTAGTGTGTATAACTGAAATGAATTCAAAAAATTCGATCAAAAAATTCCTTCAAGCTGCTTATTTAGCTTCTAAGGAAAAAGTGGGTGGTGAAAATCGTGAATTCTAATATTCAATTAATTTTTGAAAAAGAAACGGATAGTGAATTGAACAATTTTGTTCCTGAAATGGATATTGATGGAATAGATATAGATGAAATTTTACCAAAATCTCAGCAAAGGATAGATTTACCAATTCCTAATATTCCAGAAGTTGAAATAGTTCGTCATTTCATTAATTTGAGTAACCGAAATTATGGTGTGGATACAGGTATATATCCATTAGGTTCTTGTACTATGAAATATAATCCGAAAATAAATGAAAATATAGTTAGAATGCCAAAATTTGCTCAAATTCATCCTTTACAAGAAGAAAGTAGTGGTTGTCTTGAATTAATCTATCATATCTCTGAATTATTAGGAGAAATAACCGGTATGGATGGATTTACAATGCAACCAGCAGCGGGAGCTCATGGAGAATTAGTTGGTTTATTAATAATGAAAAAGTATTTTGAGAGTAAAGGTATTAAAAAGCATAAAATTATAGTCCCCGACTCTGCTCATGGAACAAATCCCGCTTCAGCAAAAATGGCTGGATTTTCAATTATAGAAATACAATCAAACAAAGATGGAGAAGTTCCATTAGATGAATTAGAATTTGCTATGAAACAAGGTGATGTTGCGGGTATTATGCTTACCAATCCTAATACACTGGGAGTATTTGATAGACAAATTAAGGAGATCACGAGAATTGTTCATGAAAATAAAGGATTATGTTACTATGATGGAGCAAATTTAAATCCAATGCTGGGAATCTGTCGTCCTAGAGATATGGGATTTGATATTATCCACTTAAATTTGCATAAAACTTTTTCCACTCCACATGGTGGTGGTGGTCCAGGATCAGGTCCTATTGGAGTTGTAGATGAGCTCATCCCTTTTCTTCCAGAACCTTGCTTAATTTCAACTCAGAACGGGATTATATGTAAAGAAAACAATGATAAATCAATAGGAAGAATACGAGCCTTTTGGGGTAATTTCGGGGTGATTCTTAGAGCCTATGCTTATATTTTAGCCTTAGGGGCTAAAGGTTTAAAAAGAGTTGGTCAAATTGCTGTCTTAAACGCTAATTATTTAAGAGTTCTCTTACAAAAAAATTATAACCTTCCTTTTAACCGAGTTTGCCAACATGAATTTGTTCTTTCGGATCGAAGTATACCTAATGATGTCACAACTGAAGATATCGCAAAACGTATTCTCGATCATGGAATCTATGCACCTACGATATATTTTCCATTAATAGTTTCTGGTGCTTTAATGATAGAACCTACTGAAACTGAATCGAAAAAATCATTAGATTACTTTGTGGAAGTTATGAATAAGATTTATGAAGAAACAAAGAGTAATCCTGAAATTTTAAAAAGTGCTCCTCATAATACACCTGTTAGACGTTTAGATGCCGTCTTAGCAGCAAGAAGACCTATATTACATGATTAACATCATAAATTTTTAAATTTTTAAAGTCTATAGCAATATAAGTTCTTAAGTAGTATGAAAAATATAATCTAGATTTTGGTGTACACATATAAATTATTTATCCTTTTTCCCTTACGAAAAATTCAGAGAAAATCAAGAAGAAATAACCAAACAAATTGAAGAGAGTTCAAGGTCTAAAAAAATAACTTTGTTATTAGCTCCTAATGGTACAGGAAAGACAATAATTGCCTTATGTAGCTTACTCCCTTTAGTACTTGAGAAGAAGCTAAAAATTATTTATATGTGTCGGACACATGCTCAAAATCGAAGGATAATAAAAGAACTAATGAAGATCTCACAAAAGATAGTCGATGATAACCTAAAAGTTACGCTTAATGCGCTTTCGATAAGAGGTAGAAACGAGATGTGTCTAAATAAAACCTTATTATCTCTTAAGCTAAATCCAAGGGAATCTATGTCTATTTGTAGTGATTTAAGAAAAAATAGGAATTGTATTTATTTCTTAAATTTATTAAAAAAAAGAGGTCAAAATGAAAACCCATTATCAATTGCGCCAGAATTGTTTAATAAACCAATTGATGCTGAAGAACTAATTACATTCTGTAAGGAAAAAAAATTCTGTCCCTATTTCTTAAGTAAATTCTTACTTGAAGAGATGAAAGTTATTATTTGCAATTACCAATGGATTTTTAATCCTTTTATTCGTGAGTCTTTTTTAGAATTTATTGGTCAAGAACTTCAAAATTGTATCCTAGTATTAGATGAATGTCATAATGTAATTGATATTGCAACAGAAATTAATTCAAATAAAATTACACCATATTCATTAAGAATCTGTCTAAAAGATCTTGAAATGTATCGATCACCTATTTTAATGCAAAGCTTTGTACAAATATTGTTAGATCACTTACAAGTAAAGAAAAGAAATCTCAGAGTCAAAGAAAAAGCATTAGAGCCAGATATACTTTTAACATCGATTTATAAAAAACTAGGATTTTCTGATCTGAATGGCTTTAAAATTTTTATTGAAGAGCTTCATGATTTTAGTGTATCAATTCATGAGGAAAAGTTAGCGAATGGAGAAATATCGAGAGATTTTGTTGGTTCATTAGCAGAATTTTGGTTAAAATGGTTAGAAACATATTCATTGCAAAATTATTTCTTTTGTTATAATGTTAAAGACAATAAAGGAAAACAATTAATCTCACTTGAAATTGTAGCACTAGATCCGAGAGAAATTGTAATTCCTATTTTGAAAAAAGGATATACTTGCTTAAATCTCTCTGGAACTGTTAACCCATATGTTTATAATAATTTAATGGGATTGAATGAGTGTGGTAAGAGTTATAAGGGGATTATTGCAGATTCACCGTTTAATAATAAAAATATAAAGGCTATGATAACAGAGGGTGTAAATACTAAAAGAGATAATCGAAATCCTGCTATGTTTAAAAAAATGATAAAAAAAATTGATGAAGTATTACAAAGCACTCCTGCAAATATTGGAATTTTCTGTGCCTCTTACAAAATCCTTAAAGGATTGTTAACAAATGGGCTAGAAACTGTCGTAAAAAAAAACAAAAAAAAACTATTTATTGAGGAACCTGGATTATCTGCCTCGGAAAATGCTTTATTAGTAGACAATTACAAAAGTATGGCTTCGAATGGAGGTGCCGTCTTATTAGGTGTATGTGGAGGAAGAAATTCAGAAGGAGAGGATTATCCTGGGGATTTTATGAATTCTGTAATTGTAGCTGGATTTCCTTATCATTTACCTACTCCAAGAGTAGAAGCAAAAATAAAATATTATGATAAAGTATTTAATAGGCAAGGCTGGAATTTTGCTTACCTATATCCAGCTGTACAACGAGCAAATCAAGCATCAGGAAGACCAATAAGAAAGATTTCTGACAAGGGGGCAATAGTTTTTATGGATAGTAGATTTAAAGCAAAATATAAATGGATTTCAGATTGGGTAAGAAAAGAATTGGAAATAATACCAGATGAACCAAATGCAATCCTTCAGAATTTATTCACTTTTTGGAATGTTAAGTAATCTTTTTTCTGGGAGCTTAAACAAAAAGAGTATTATTATTGTTGAAATTACTGGAAATAATATCATGAAAGACATTGATATATAATAATTAGACTGGAAAACCGTTAATAATAAACTAAAAAATAATCCTCCTGTTGTTGTACCCGCAAAAACACTAGTAGTAGCATATCCCATAAAACGACCTTTATTAGTAGGATTTGAATTTTGAGCTATATAAACAATTGTTGCAATCCAAAACATTGAATAACCTATCGCGAGCATTACTTGAACAATAAAAAAACTCCAAAAATCAAAAGATATAATATAACCAATAATAACGATAGTAGATATAAGATATCCTAGAACCATAAACAATTTTATATTCTTTTCATTTAAAATTATTCCTAGAATAATAATAAAGAAAAATTGTAGTAAAGGATTTAAACCAATCAAGAAACCAACGCTAATATTTGTTTGTATGTGAGGACTCATGATAATAACAAGAACATTCAAGATTGGAATAATTGCAAAATTCCTAAAAAAAAGACTATAATATATTGAATATGAAATTCTATTTTCCTTTTTGAAATAAATCTTTATCTCTTCTTTCTCAAAATTCTTAGTTGGTTTTTTATTATATTCCAATATTAGTTGTCTATTTTCTCTAATGAATAAAATAAAAACAATACTTATTAAGAAAGTAATTAATGAAAAGAGGAAAATATTGGCGATTGAAAAGAAATCTATTAAAATACCACCTAATAAAACGCCAATAAAATTTCCAATAGAGCAAACGGAATTATAATAAGACACCCATTTTTTATCATTTTGAACTAATTCACTAAAAAGAGTAAGATAAACAGTCAAAAATGAAATAAAGAAGCCTAAAACAAAAAGTAGGATATTAATTATGATAGTATCCTTGGTAAAAAGAAGTAAGGCTAGAATAATCAGCATGCCAACGGGTAAAGTAAAAATAAAACAAATACGATTCTGGATTTTATCTGAATACTTTCCTAAAAATGACGGAAATATAAAGAATGTGGACATAATAACGGTCATTGATAATGTTATTATTGATGGTTCTGTCCCTAAAAATTCTAAATATTGGGGTAAATAGGTTAGCAACAGCATTACAGAAATATAAATAAAGAATACAGATATTAAAATAAAAACAACAGATTTTTTTGAAATAATCAATGTATTATCTCCTTATCCATTTCATAATCGAAGATTCTTTATTATTGTGTATAACTCGATTAATTTCTTGGAGACAATACTCCATCTAAAATTTTTTTCAACACGGTTATAGCAGTTTTCTTTAATTTTGTTGTAATAGTTTGGATCTAATAATACTAAGGATTCCAGTATTTTATCAGGAATCTGATTAACTAATTGAAAATTTGCAGTCTTATAAATATCCTTCTTATCTTTTACTTTCTCAGAAATTTCCTTTAATTTAAAGAGAGAAATTAAAGCGTTCGCAAATTGAATGGGATTATCTTTATCAATTAAGATCCCTGTCCCTATTTCTGGAAAATTTCTAATATCTATTATTGATTCCTGAAAACCTCCCACTTTTGTAGCAATTACAGGTAATTTTGTAGACATTGCTTCTAAAGCTATAATACCAAATGGCTCCCATCTAGATAAAGCGCAATAAACATCGGAAGCAATATGTGCAAGATAAAATATATCAGTCGCTACTCCAAAAATAATTCGTAAGTTGTTAGGATACTTTTTAACATATTGAGCATAAGTCCGAATTTCATTTATGCTATAATCCGTAGGTAAAATAAGGAATAAAAATTTAGCATTTGGAATTACCTTAAGTACTATCGGAATAGCTTCAAAAATTGTTTCAAAACCTTTTTGTGGAGACATTCTTCCAGTCGTAATTACTAAAGGTCCAGATTGGTCAAAAGCTTTAATATAGCCGTTTTTGATGAATTCAGGTCCATTTGATATATCAGTGATAACCTTCAAAACTTTCTCTGATTGTATTAATGGACTCCTGTCTAAATGAGATAATTTATAGGTTAACAAATATTTCTTCATATCTGATAAAGTTAAACTCTTTTCATATGATATATGTAAAACATCCCTTATTTCCTGTTCATGATTTTCAAGGACTTGCTGAATTATATCATTATAATCCCAATCACAACCGTCCCAGACAAAATTAGATTTGAATTCAATTAACTCCTTACCACAAAAAGGTATTATATCTGACTTTAAATAGGATTGACTTACGGTTGTAACTAAATCACTTATAAATGCCCCTACTTGTTCTATAGTAGGGGGTTGATACTCTCCACTTATCTTTTCACATATTGTGAAAATTTCACGGAGATTCAATAATTTAATACCTTCTTTAAAATGAATAGAAATTGGAGTTTGGTCTATTCCACATACTCTATAAAAATCTATTGAATATCTCGGCCAAGTTAATAAATGTATTGTAATTATTGAAGCTACATCTAATGCATTTTTAGCTAATATTTGTTTTATTCCAATAAATGGTAAAACAGCATGATAATCATGAAGATGAATTATATTTGGTAGTTTTTCTCTACGATTATCTATTAAATAATCAATATAACAGCACATTCCAATGCTAAAAAGAGAAATTTTTCCACTAAGCGTGTCTGGATTATATACAATTTTATCATCCAAAATTCTATTAGTAAATGAATTATCCCCACATAATAAAATAATTTGAACATTATTTATTTTTGATTTATAGAAAGCTATATTATATGTCGTTTCTGGTTCATTTATTCCAAAATGTAAAGGATTGATTTGTCCTACACAATTAAATGGTAATTTTTCCCAATCCTGAGTTTTTTCTAACTTTTGTAATTGACCGTGGGAAGGAATAAAAACAGTGATATTATAATCATTAGCCAAATGTTTAGCTTGATTTGCAGGTACTTCTCCAAGCCCGCCTACTTTAACAATTCCCGCGTATTCAAAACTGAATATCCAAATATTATCTTTATTTTCTTTCAAGATTTTTCAATCTTTTAGAACACATTTAATGATTTAAAATCAATAAACTGAGGACAGCATTATTATTAATTAAGTCTAATTCGTTAAAAAAAGAATTTTATTAAAACTTAATTAAAATTAGATATGGATGAATCCATTACGACAAAAATTAAATTTAATAATTATGAATTAATCGTAAATATCAATAAAATTATCAAACAACCATAAAATAATAAAAAAACTTTTTAGGTGATAATTTGAATGGTAAATTTTGAAGTTATTGATTTCGGCATTCCTACTGCAGGACCCTATAATCTTGGTATAAAAGCTGGGAATCTTCTTTTTATATCAGGCCAAGTTACTACTCCAGAAGCAAAAGATATTAAAGAACAAACATTCGCTGCCTTGGAAAAAATAAAAAAACTATTAGAAACCGCAGGAGCAAGTGTCTCGAGTATAGTAAAAGTCACAGTCTTTTTGAAAAACATATCAGATTTCAGAGAAATGAATCTGGCCTATAGAAAATTTTTCGAAGATAATGGTATATCCGAGAAATTTCCCGCAAGAAGCACGGTTGAAGCAACTTGTCCACTTCCATATGGACTGATTGAGATTGATGCGATAGCAGTATTATAATCTAAAATTCATGTAAGTTTCATTATTATTTCTTTTCTTTATAACTCTATATTTTCTTCAGAGGATACTTTATATAAATAATTACATTTTCACTTCTCATTAAGAATCATAAAAAAACTTGTGAAAAAATGGATAATATGGAAAAAACAATTATGGAAAGAATAGATAGTATGAAAGATGATATAATCCAGTTTCTTCAAGATCTGATACAAATACCTTCTGAAGTACCACCAGCGAAGTATAAAGAAATCTCTAAATACGTTGAATCAAAAATGAAGGAATTTAAAATAAATACGAATGTTAAAAGGAAGAATGTTATTGGAGAAATAGGTATTGAAAATGGACTATCTCTTATATTTAATGCTCATCTTGACACAGTTCCCACTTATGATGGATGGACTAAAGATCCTCATGGAGGAGAAATTGTTGGAAATAAAATTTTTGGCCGTGGAGCTGCTGATGATAAGGCATGTGTAGCAGCAGAAATTTTCGCTACTAAAGTTTTAATAGATCTAGGTATAGAACTTAATGGAAAATTAATTATAACAGCTGTTGTTAACGAGGAAATTGGCGGTTTATTAGGTACAGAATATCTTGTAAAGGATGAAGTTGTAAGTGGAGATGCTTGTTTATTAGGTGATGTTTGTTGTGATTATCCAATTGCTTATCAAGGGGGAACCATCCAAATAAGTTTTTTTATTCAAGGAATTCGTCGCAATGCACAAGCCTATCCAGATTTACCTCCACCTAACCGTAATAAATTCTCAGGAATAAATGCTATTGGGAAGATGGTAAAAATTATGAATTTTTTAATGGAATTACAAGAGGAATTAAAAAAAATAGAAACTAAATATCCAATACCTCCTAATCTTCCATCTAAAATAAGTTCAGTAACTTTTACCAAAATAAAGGGCGGTAATTCAATATCAGCAACCCCAGATAATTGTATTCTGCAATGTTTAATTACTGTCATTCCAGAAATAGATTTAGACGATATTAAAACGCGAATCTTAAATTATATAGAGGATCTTAAAAAAGAGGACCCTGACTTAAAAATAAAAGCTCAAATAGGACTAATTATTAAACCCCACATAACAGATACCAATTCTACTTTTGCAAAAGTAGTAAAAAAAGCATTTAGAACGGTCTTCGAAGAAGATAGAGATTTTAAAACTTTCATACCTACGACTGACGCCCAATTATTTCAAGAAAAAGGAATTGAAACTATTTTAATTGGTCCACTTCGAGGAGAGAATAATCATCATGCTCAAGATGAATTTGTCTATATAGATGATGTTTTAAATGTAACAAAAATCTACGCATTAACCGCTTTTAATTATCTTACAAAAATTTGAATTAAAAATTTTATTATTATATAACTTCTTTAAAATGAGGACTAATGTGTGATACTTTAGTAGCATTAGGGAATTCAACCATGGATGGATGTGTAATTTTCGGTAAGAATTCAGATCGCCCTTGGGATGAAATCCAATTAATAACTTACGCTCCTAGAATAAGCTTTGAAAAAGGAGATGGATTGAAATGCACATATTTAGAAATTCCTCAAGTTTCTGAAACCTATGCCACTTTAATGAGCCAACCATATTGGATGTGGGGTGCAGAAATGGGTACTAATGAATATGGGGTTGTAATTGGAAATGAAGCTGTACATACTCGTGAAGCATTAAGAAGTATAGGATTGTTAGGCATGGATTTATTGAGATTAGGTCTTGAAAGAGGAAAAACTGCAAGAGAATCAATGGAGATTATAATCGAATTATTAGAAAAATACGGGCAAGGAGGAGGTTGTGCATATGATGATCCGAGTTGGATGTACCACAATTCCTTTATAATCGCAGATCCTAAAGAAGCTTTTATTTTAGAAACTGCTGATAAATGGTGGATAGCTGAACAAGTCAAAAATGTACGTTCAATTTCAAATGGTCTTACAATTAGGGGAATAGGAGATTATAGAAAGAAAGGAATAATTGAACATGCTATTAACAAAGGATACTGTAAAGACGATGATGTTTTCGATTTTGCAATTACCTTTTCTGGAATCCCAATTTCTGTTATGCCTTCACCTTATTCCAGAGGAGGTAAATCAACAATATTACTGAATGAGAACATAGGTAAAATCACAACAAGTTTAATGATGGAATTTCTACGAGAACACAAAGCAGGAATTTGTATGCATGGAGGTTTTGAATCAACAGGTTCTCAAGTTTCTCATTTAAGACAGGATAGAAAATCTATCCACTGGTTTACTGGAACTACTCTTCCATGTATTAGTATTTATAAACCTTATACTTTTCCTATTGAAGGTCAAAATTATTATAATCCAGGTCCTTATCAGGAGGTAAATTCTAAATGGCTTTGGTGCAAGTATACAAAATCTAAACCAATAAATAAGAAAATTGAACTTGAAAATATTGAAAATACGATTATCTCTAGAGTAAAGGATTTGATAATTCAAGGGGACAAAATTTCAGACGAAATTTTCAATGAAAATATAAGAGATCTAAATTTAAAAGCATGGAATAAGTCTTATGAGTTATTAAAATAAGATATAAACAAATTATAATAATCAGAAAAACTTAATAGTTTTAGAGTATTCTTCTTATTAATTTATTTGGATGAAGAAGCTTTTAAGGATTCAACAATGTCATTGAGTAAATTGGATATTTTAGGTATGGAAGGAGTTATTTCAAATTATAAACGCGGACGTCATACAGTACATCAGAAACACTGCATTATAGTGTTCTCTAATATAAAATCAAGGAAAGATGCAAATAAACTTATAGGAAGAACAATTGTTTGGAATACTCCTACAGGTAAGGCATTAAAAGGAATAATTACTCGAGCCCATGGAAATAATGGTGCTGTAAGAGCTCACTTTAAAAAGGCTGGAGTCCCTGGACAAGCTTTAGGAAAAAAAGTAAAAATTATTAAATAGCTTACGTATTTTTCTCCTCATTTTTCTATTTAGTTATATTTGGATATTACATGATACGAGAATAATATAGCTTTTTTTATGTTTTGGAAATTCTTATTCTTCTAATAAAGCGATTGTAAAGGTAAATTTTACCTTATTTGGTTGGGTTTTAGCGTTAATATGACAGAGCAAGTATGTAGATTTTGTCACAGATATGTGAAATTAGCTTATTATTGTGAAGAATGTGGTTCTAGTTGTTGCCCAGAATGCCTTCATGAAAAAAAAGTTGATTTCTTTATTTGTCAAGAATGTAAATCTAAAAATATAGAATTTTTAAATTCTGAGAATAAGAAAATCTGTACAGATTGTGGAACTGAAAATGTTGCTAAAGTCAATCAACGCTTAAAATCCTGTCCAAAATGCGATTCACATCAAATTATTAACATCTACGAAAAAAAAGAAGAATTAGAAAAGAATTTTTTGGAATTAATTAAAAGTACACGGTTCTTTATTAATCCTTTAAAAGAGATTCTTGATAAATTGTATTTTTATCAATCAAAAATAAAGGAAGTAAGAGACCCTCCAAATAAATATTATCACTTTCCCCAAATGGAATCAGATTTATTAGCTTTTTTTAAGTTATTCAATTATATTCAAAATACATTATTTGAAAAGGTAAATGTTCATTTTCATCAGATAAATCAAAATAAAGAATATTTCTTTGATATTTACACCCAACCAAACTCAAACATAAATATCATTGAGGGTATTTTTGAAAATTTATCACGTAGCTATAGTTCAATTGAGGAATTTATAAAAATCAATTTAGAAACATTTAACGTTGGATTTAATACCTTTGAAAATAACCTGAGCTTTGTAGATAAAGTTAAGCATTATTTTAATTCCTACAATAAAATACTTAGACTTGCAGAAGGTGAGAAACCAGTTTACGCAATTTATGCTAAATTAACTAATGGTTTAAACACACATGATAAATACAAGAAAGATAAGGGTATTTTATTTATAACAAATTTTGATCTTTCATTTATTCATAAATTTGGAGTAAAGAAAAAGAAAAAGGAATTAATTTTTAAAGCCCCTGTTCAAGATTTAACAAGATTAAAAGAAAAAGGTAAAGTTTTCAAAAAACTCTATATTGAATTTGCCTATGGAAAATATGAATTTACATTACCCCCTAAATCTGTTTCTAGAGTAATTGAATATATCCTTTTAGCGAGATCCTTTGATGAAACAACGATATATGATGAAAAAAATGCAAAGAAACTTCAATACATTGATTTAGATTTAAATGACTTAACAAATTTTATTGAGGAGAGCATTAACTCATTTTTTAGTATAAAATGTCAATATAATAAAAGTTTTGAAAATATATATACTCAAAATAAGGATGTAACTTACCCATTTGGTGTTCACCCCAACCAAATACCCAATATTTCATCTCGAACACCTGCTCAACTTCTCAATCCTCAAAATAGTGCTCAACCTTGGCTCAACTTTCCAGGAAGTTCAAATTTATATCAAAGAGATAATAGGGCCACTTATAACTATCCTAATCCTGGTCAATCTTCTCCACCTATCGCTAATTCTCAAATTCCCAACTATGATAGGAATAATTTCTTCTCACAAAATCCGTATGATCCAAATCGTTATCAAAATTATAATCCTCAGAGAATAAATCCAAATAACCATTTAAACAATAACTTAAATCCACAGATTCAAAACCAAATAATAAATGACTTTTATAATGAGAATGATTATTTCCTAAATAAAGAAGCGACTTTCCAGGATTATAACAGAAATCATTTATCTGAAATGTTTGATTCAGAATATATTCCACCAGATAATTCATATAGGTATAAGCAAAAATTATTTAAAATAGATAAAGAAAAACACAAGAAAATGCTCGAATTAGATAAAGAACGTTATAGTTTGAAAGAAACATTGAAAAAACTTGACAATAAGTTTGATCAAGGAATTATATCTGAAGTAGACTATTTTAAGACCTTTAAAAACCTCCAAAAAGAAATATATTTAATAGAAAAAAAAATTAATGACCTAAAAGAGAGTCTGGAAGAGATTGAAACTCTCAAAAGAAGCAGTAGAAATTTTGATAAAAGGCGTTTTTATACATAGAATGTTATTTTTAAGTTTTATGCGGAATCAGCATTTTTTTTTCTCTTAAATTTATATTTTTTTTAATATATTACATTATATGGATAAAGATGATGGATTATTTACTACTTTAGTAGGAAGTTGGCCTTTAGAAAATACAAATAATAACATGGTAAAGGTTTTTACTGATTTAATTGAGATTGGCATCGATTTTCCATGCTATCCTCAATTGTTATCCATGACTTATCAATTCCTATCTCCTTTATCTAAAATTTTACCTCAATTAGATGAAATCAATGAAAAATTTTATCTATATGAGGAATTTGAGACTCCAAAGGAACCTATTGCCCTTGAATATGGAAAATTTATTATAAATTATTTTAATGAACATCCAAATCTTAAGAAATCAATTAGAGGTACAAAAGCTTGCCTAACTGGACCCTTCACTTTAGCATTTGAGACAATATTAAAAAACTCTATTGCTAAAGGCTTAAAACCAATACTATTCGAGGAACCACGAGCAGTAATGGTAGATTGGATTGTAGACAAGTTTGCAGAGATTATAAAGCAAATTGGAACTGCTTATAGTGATATGAAAATAGATATTATTTCTTGTGATGAACCTATTTTAGGATTGTTAGTAGGAAGGAAAGTTTTGTTTCATTCAGAAGATTTTATCATTAAAACTATTAATAAAGCAATATCTGGAATAAAAGGATTACCTTCTATACATGTATGTGGTAGAATAAGTCCCTATCTACGAGATCTTCTTTTAAAGACAAATGTGAAAATTTTAGATCACGAATTTAGTACAAATCAAGAGAATTTTGAGGTGTTTGAGAAAAAACATTTCCAGGGAACTGATAAATTCTTAGCATTGGGAACAGTTGATTCAAAATTTGTACCGATTAAAAATAAAAAAATTGATGAGTATGTGGAAAAAGTTGATTTTCTTAAAAGATATATCAAGAAAGGAATAGATCATTATGGAAAAGAGAATTTAATTATCAAACCAGATTGTGGCTTCTACCCCTTGAAAGTTTTTGGAGAAAAAGACGGATATGAAATAGCAATCAATAAGGTGAGAAATATGGTCCTTGCTTTGAAGGAATTAAAGTAAAATTATTTAGCTTATATGCAAAAAGTAAAAGAAATTTACAAAAAAGTTTTACCCTTCCAATTCTTTACGGAGTTTGTCGATCTCGTCTTTTAATTGAACTTTTGATTTAATTTCAGCTTCCTCTTCTTCAAGATCATATTCTGGGAGATATTGTAGGTCATCAGCAGGAGTTTCAGGCATTGTTCCTCCTTGCTCTAGAAGCATTTCGGTCTCAAGTTGATTTAATTCCTCTGTAACATCAATTGCAAGATCAATTTCTGGATCACCGCCTAAAATTTCTGCAGCTTCTTCAATTTCTGCAACGTATTGCTCAGAATCTTCTGCTATTTCAGCAACTTTTGTAGGTGATGCTTTTGTTGCGATGTATTCTAACTCATCCCTTATTCCTCCCATTACATCACCAGTTTGAGATATAATCATTCCCTCTTCTATCGCCTGAATTTGTCTTTCAATCTTTAATCGTATGTTATTACTACGGTCAACTTTTGCTTGATATGATTTATATTGTACTAAATAGGTTTTTGCACGATCTTTTTCACCGCGTTTTAATGCTATTTTTGCATTTTTTCTGCTAATCTCAGCACGTTTATTATAACCCCTATTCATCACATTCAATTTATGGATATGACTTTTAGCTTTCATAACCAAATCTTCCTTTTCTTTGCTCTTACGTGGAAAGAGTTTCTTTTTTAACCCCATTTTATCATTACACCATTTAGAACATTAATTTAATATTATCTGATTATATGAATTAAATAAAGTTTCTGACTTAAAAATTTAATATTATTTAATATAATATAATAAAATAATTCTCATCAAAAAAGTTTAGCCTAGACCAATATTTGAGCACCATGAAAAAAATTATATTAGACTTTGAAACAAAAAACCAAAAATTCAAAGAACTAGTTCAAGAAGCTTTAAATAGAAATTTTTTAGAATTTTTTGTTTCACAAGAAACGTTTAAAGAATTTGAGAAAATTGAAAGAATAAATCTTTATTCCAAAAATCCTGATATTCCCACTAAATATTTAGTATACGATAATAAGAATTTTTTCTCAGAAAATTTAGCTAATCAAAAATATATTAATAAGAATTTTGGATTTTTTGTTGAATTAAAAACTAAAGAAGATGAACAAGAAATTATTGAATTAGCAAAAAGTAGATATGTAGATTTTATTATAGTTTCCGCTAAAAACTGGAAAATAATTCCTTTCGAAAACCTTATTGCTGAAATGCATTCAAACGATACAGACTTAATTGCATCAGTTGAATCACTAAAAGAAGCGGAAATAATGTTAAAAACTCTTGAAATTGGAGTTGACGGAATTATGATAAAACCAACAAATGTCAATGAAATAATTGAATTGAAAAAAATGTTACACCTAAAATACCACTTAAAATTAACTAATGCGACAGTTAAAAACATCCAAAATATCCCTGAGAGTGAAAGAGTCTGTGTAGACACCACTTCACTTCTGAATGTAGGTGAGGGATTTTTAGTTGGATCAACAGCCAAAGGCTTCTGTTTGATTCATTCTGAGACATTTGAAACTCAATTTGTGGCATCAAGACCATTTCGTGTAAATGCGGGGGATGTTTCAGCTTATATCTTAGTACCTGATGATGATCCTAATAAAATCTATCGAACAAAGTATCTAAGTGAATTAAAGGGAGGAGATAAAGTTCTAGCTGTAAATTCTGAAGGAGACGTTAGAATTGTTTTTATAGCAAGAGTAAAAATAGAAACACGTCCAATGCTTAGATTTGAACTAGAAACAATGGATCGTGATAAAAAAATTCAAATAAGTTGTATTTGTCAAAATGCGGAGACAGTTCGTCTACTCGAGGGCGATGGTAAAACAAAAGCTGTTAGTGATATTAAAATTGGAGATATTCTTCTCGTATATGTTGGATCTGGAGCGACACATTTTGGTACATTAATAAAAGAAACAATAATAGAAAAGTAGGAATCTTATTATTGGATTTTTTATTTAATTATTTTGATCTTTAAATTATAATTAGATTAAATTGGATGTAAATTAATTGACAACTTATTGGGCTCCATTACTTCACATTTATCAACCACCAACTCAAGATCCTAAAGTTTTAAGAAATATAAATAAGGAATGTTATAAACCATTGTTTTCCTTACTTGAAGAATACGATAATCCAAAAATTTCTCTCAATATAAATGGTGTCCTTATTGAGTTGTTTTATGAATTTGGTTTATCTGATACAATGGATTTACTTAAGAATTTAGTTTCTGAAAATAAAATTGAAATTGTGGGAACCGCAATGTTTCACCCAATCCTGCCACTAATCCCTAAAAAGGAAGCTCAACATCAAGTTCAAATGAACGAGGAAATAAATAGAAAAGAATTTGGTCGATGGGAGAGAAAAGGTTTTTTTCCACCAGAATTGGCAATCTCCGGAGGGATTGCGGGATTGATTCGTCAATTAGGCTACAAATGGGTTATAATGAGTGGAATTGCATGTCCTGTAGATTGGCCATACGATAAGATCTTTGCATCTCCAAAAGGGCTTCAATTATTCTTTCGAGATGATATTATAAGCAACAAAATTGCTTTTAAGAATATTACAGCAAAAAATTTCGTTAAAGAAATTAAAACAATGAATAAAAACAATGAAAAAAAAAATCCAACATATGTTCTAACTGCTTTAGACGGGGAAACATTTGGACATCACATCAAAAATTACCACAAAACCTTTTTGGGTAAATCCCTAGAATTAATAGACCAAGAAGATAATTTAAAGACTATTTTTATATCAGATCTGGATCATCATTTTCCAATCGCAAAGAAAAAAATTATTCCACGAGAATCGAGTTGGAGTACATCTTATGAAGATCTGAAAGCTAAAGTTCCATATCCCCTATGGGATCATCCAGATAATAGTGTTCATAAGTATTATTGGAAACTTATGAGAAGTCTGAATAATCTAATGAATTTGTTGGATACTCTTGATTTAACTAAAGATTGGGAAGTAGATAATTACTATAATACTGCTAAACACTTCTATAGTAGAGGAATTTATTCATGTCCTATGTGGTGGGCTAATCCACTTAATAGAACTTGGAGTCCAAATCTTATTTACAAGGGAATAGAATTACTTATGAGGGCAGCTCTAAATGCTCAAATGGCTCTAGTTATTTCGGGTAAATCTGATGAAAGTGATGGATATTTTGATTCTATTTCTTATTATCACGGGCTTATACTAATGGAGTTAAATAATACCACAAAAAAGAATCTAAAGCAGTTAAATAATAATAATAATCCATGAACTTTATTTATTTCTTAGAATCAATCTACTAAGAGTTTTATTCCAATCATCTAATTTTCGGACATACCAAGCACCTGAGTCTAATTCTCCATTTTCATTAGTAAATATTACCTTTAATAGGAGTTTAAGCACTGATCTATGTAGATGTGATTTTGGATTTGTAATTTCAATGATAGATTTAATTGGTATGATTAGATCTTTTTTAGGTTTCCACATTCCAAAAAATAGTTCTTCTTCTGTAAGTAACAAAACGCCATTCCCACGAACTTTCCAAACTCCCGATGATTCTAATCCAAAGAAGTTAGAGATATCATCTACAAGCAGAACGCTTCTATTATCATAATTTTCATGTATCTCATTAATTCTTTTTTTAAAAATTTTTTTAAGCATAATAAAATCAATTGAAAATGATATCCAATTAAGTGAATAAAATGTAAGCAAAAATTATATAATTTCTAATTTATTTAATTTACAAAATAATATTATAAATAAGATTTTTATTTAAAAACAGAGCAATGTCAAGAGGAAACGAGAAAAAAATTAAATATTGCGTCTTCTGTGGAGCTGACATAGCAGAAAACAAGACTTATTGTCCTAATTGTGGTAAATTAGTTATTAAGATTGTGCCTGGGAAAAAAATTCCGAAACCACAACCCATCTCTAAGGTAGATTTTTCAAGAAAGTGCCCTAACTGTGGATCTATAATAACTTCTAATATCTTAGATCAGTGCCCTATATGCAATACAGAATTAGAGAAAATCTCTGAAATCAGAAAAACCATAGTTCAAAAGAAACCTGGTTTAATTTTTACTAATAAAAAACTTGAACCTGAACAAAAATTTATTTTAAGGAAAGATACTTGGAATCTTAAAGAAGGGATAAATGTTTTTGGAACTTGTATTTATATATTAGTAATAGTTTTTTTTTTACTGGCGACATTTTCGTTTCAATTTGAATCAGCATCCCTGTCCATTGAACAAATTCTACTGAGTCAAGTTCCTGAATTACTATTTGGTATATATCCATTCTGGTATATTTATAATAAAAAGCATAGTTTTACTAAATTAGGATTTCGCTCTGAATCTAAAAAAATTCCTTTAGCATTAATAGTTGGTATTTTGGGTTCTCTAATGTTGTTGTTACTCAATTTCTTTTCTGATAGATTTATTTACTTCATGTCAGATGCAGGTTTAGACTTTTTTAATATTACATCTAGTATTGAAGAATATAATCTAGTTATTAGAAATTCTGAATTACTATGGAACATTCTTCTAATACTGACCTTATGTGGACTAACAATATCTTCAGAAATTGTATTTCGGGGAGTTTTACATAACACATTAAAACAAAGATTTAAAAACAATTATATTGTGATCCTCATAGTTGCTTCAGCTTATTCCATTCTCATGTTATTATTCACAATTCCGTATGGAATCTACTTCTTTCTCTTTAATTTTCTAGGATACATCGTGCTTGGATTCCTTTATGAATTAAATCAAAACATATATAATACTATGTTGGCTGGGCTTTTGTACAATATTATTTCGATTATCATTATCCTTCTCTAATTTTAACTTTTCATTACCCCCCAAATATAAAATTTAATAAAATATAATAAATCAATAATCTCTAGATTTATTTTTTATTTTAACCATAGTTTTATTATTACGATTTAATCTAATAGGTTTGGAGTAACAAATTTGGGTAAACAAATATATAGAAATAAAGGCAGTAAAGATAATATTATAATCTCAATTGCGGGAGTACATGGAGTTGGAAAAACTACTGTATTTAATCTATTCAAAAAAGATAAAAAAGTGAAAGATAACAAAAAATTCAAATTTTTTCCCGAAAGATATATAAAAAAACCTCCCTTTCCTTTTGGGTCTTCTAATAAACAAATTGGTTTCAGAAGTGAGCTCCATTTTCTTCAACAACTTATTAGACGTAACCAGAATATTGTAAATTTTGATAATATATATAATGGTAGAATTATACTTTTGGATAGAACTCCATTATGTGTCTTAATTTATTCAAAGAGTTTGAATTTAAAAGAAAAAGATTATAACCTTATTTTAGACACATACAAATCAATCGAATGGAAAGAGGATTATATTTTCTATTTGAGTGCTGAACCAAATACAATTATGAAACGAATTATTCAGAGAGGTTCCTTAGAAAAAATCAGAAAGGAATGGAATGAGAATGATAAAGACTATTTATTAAAAATTCTTTCATATTATAAACAATTTCTCTCAAATAATAAAGCGGTTTTTACGATTAACACAGAAGATTTAAGTCCTGAAGAAGTAGTCATTGAAATAAAAAAACTTTTCACCCAGTTATCAGGATATTCTTTTGATAAGTTTGAAAAACCAATCTCAACTCAAATGAATTTATTGAAATTTTTAAAATAAAGTAATGATAAAATATATTAAAATAGACCTTCTATTTATACTTAAATCTAAGCCAAAAAAACGAGTTCAATCTATTTTGTAGCAAGGTGGAAAAATAAATGTCTACAATTGCAGAAGATATCCGCAAAAATATGATGGTTCTTTTAAAAGAAGAAGAAGAAAAAACTGATTTAGAAAATCTTGCAGTTTTATCTCGAGTAGGAATGAAAGTAGCTAGCTCAACTTCTTCAGAATTAGATGCTGATGCAACTTCTGCATCAAGTACAGCATTAATAGATTTAGGATTAAGATTAAACCAAGCAACCGTTCATGGTGCTTTAACTGAAATTATCCTGCACAATACATCGGGATATAGTATTTTAATGGCTATTAATGATGAATATATTGTATTTGGAGGACTTTCTCAAATTTACAGCATCGGATACTATTTAGGATACTTAAGAGAATTAGCAAGAAAACTAAATAGGCTCATTTCAGGTGATCAAGTAACTGAGATGATGCTCTCCCTCGAAGATTCTGAAGTAGAAAAGATGAAGAGACAAAAACTAGAAGAGGAAGCTAAACCTATTATAAAACCCTCTCTAAAACAAGATAAAGCTGCTTTAGACGACTTGTTAGGATTCTTGGATGAATGGGAAAAAGACGATGAAGAGTTCGAAGAACTTGAGCCAACAACCGAAAGTGGTATTGTTTCAATTCCCAAATCAGTAGGTTTGGGACTTGAAAAAGAAGTGGAAGCAATCACTGAAACTCAAGCTCCTCATGTAGCGGAAAGTTTATCCACTGATACTCACTTTAAAGTATATGAAGATGAAGTTCCCCCAGTCCCCCTCGAAGATTATACTCCCATGGAAATTGATGATGAATCCATATCTGAAGAAAAAACCCCTGTTTTAGAAGAATCTGCACCAATTGAACAATTACCTTCACTCGATGAATTGCCTTCATTTGAAGAACTGGGACCTCCAGATTTTGAATCTGAAGATAATGCTTCTGAATACGATACTGAATTTGTATTAGAAGAAGAGTCAGAGGCACTCGGTTCTGTACTTCGAGATCTTGGATGGGAAGAAGAAGATTAATTTTTTTTCCTTATTTCATATCCATATATACTAATTCACACAAAATTTAATTCATTTTATTAAACTTTTAAATAATCTTATCTCTAATTTATAACTAAATTTACATTCATAAAGTTAGTCTTAGGTATTCGTATGACCGATATTGAAGTAGAAAAAACAGATGGGGGCAGATTAAGAAAATTTGTACTTTTTGGAACACCCAGATTTGGAACTAATATCCTCTTAACTATTGTAGATTTTGCATTATTGACACTCTATAGCACTGGTTTTGAATTACCCGCTTGGCAGACTTTCTTAGCTACTAGTTTGGGAAAACTCAGTATCGCGCTTTCTCAATTTCTTTTAGGATGGTTGAGTGATGCTAAATACACTAAATGGGGAAGAAGAAAGCCTTACCTAATAATATTAAGCCCACTTCTTGGAATATCATTTATATTTTTACTTATCCCTAATAGATTTTTATCAATTTCAAATACAACTGCTTTATTCACTTGGTTATTAGTATGGGATTTAATTTTTCAAGCTAGTTATGGGATGACTACCGTACATAATGCATGGATGGCTGAGCAGTTTAAAGTTGGTGACCGTCCTAAAGCTTCACAATTTATCAACTTATTTATTTATCTCGGTGCAGGTGTAGGTCAAATTTTTACTCTATTAGTGTTAACAGATTTTGCTTCAAAAGTAGAATCAAATCCTAGCGCCATACCTACTGAATTTTTACTTGGATTATTAATTTTTGGAATACTTACAATTCAATTATTCTATATAGTTGCTTTATTGATGCCAACAGAACCAAATTATAGAATGGAATCAAATATGATTAGCAATTTAAAAGCAATTGTAAAAAACAAAAATTATTTATCTTTCAATTTTATGGAAGGATTTGCGAGTATTGCTTGGTCAATTGTTACCCCAACAATGCTAGCCTTTTTAACTGCTGTTCTAAATTTTTCAGATATGCAATTCATCATTGGAGGTTCGATCATTATTTTCGGTGTTCTATTCTTCCTATATCTTTGGAGAAAACTTATAGAAAAGCTAGGTAAAAAGAAAAGTCTTTTATTTCTGTTTCTCTTCGCGATAATAGTACTACCTTTTACATTAATAAGTATTATCCCTATGGAATCATATCTAATATACGGAATTATTTTTATAATTGGAGTAGTTGCATCTATTGGTGGCTGGAATTTGTTCCCATATATAATATATGCAGATCTCGCAGAAGATGATGAAAAATCTACTGGAGAATTGAAAGCGGGTTTGTATCGAGGTTTTTCTAGCATAATTCTCAATATTTTTCAAGCTATAGGCTTAGGCTTTTCAGCACTTATGAGCTTTCTTCTAGGAGATTACTTGTTTTTTATCTGGTGGGGACCTATTTGCTCGTTGATATTAATTGGAGCTTATTTCTATTCCCGAAAGTTTATCAAAGTTGATTTTGATTGGGAACAAAAATAAGAATTCATTTTTTAAAAAAATTGTATAATAAAAAGAGATAAAAAAAATAAATAATATACGCACTTCTAATTTTAATATCTTCTATCTTTTAATATGATCTTCACATTTAAAGCTTCAGGACCTTTTCCATCATTTGAGGTTTTGATTTCAAACTCAACTTCATCTCCCATATCCAGTTTTCTGAAGCCAGACATGTCCACATTTGAAAAATGGACAAATATATCTTCTTGATCCGCAACACTAATGAAACCAAAGCCTTTTTTTGCATCAAACCACTTTACGAACCCTTTTTCCATACTCTTCTTTTTTGCCATTAGTAACTCTCTTATTTTTAATTAAAAAATAAATAAAACACAAACACTCTTGTTTTATTAACAGCAGTTTTATTAGAATATATTTAAAAATAAATTTTTATTTTAAAATTTTTTTAAAGACTCCTTCTTCTTGGATAAAATCAATAAATAATAGTTTACTTAATTTATGTAGGTATGATTTTCGATAAAGTTTTAGAAATTTATCAGAAGTACTATATTTGTATTCATTGTCTTGGTAGAATGTTTTCTCTTTTAGGTACTAATACAACGAATTTTGAAAGAGGTAATTCTTTACTACTATCAATAACTATGGAAAATCATAAGAATTATCTATCTGGAAATGAGGTTTTTCGAAATGAAGCAATTAATAATTTATTGTTGTTAGCTAATAATGCGCTTTTTATTCCTGCTCAAAAAGTCTTAGATAATGAGGGCTTAGGAGACGTAAAGCTCGATTCAAATCAAACTTGTTATTTATGCCATAATATTTTTTCCAATATTGAAAAATATACCAGTAAAGCAATCCAAGTACTTGAAAAAATTGAATTTAATAGCTTTTTAATAGGTTCAAAGCCAGATTCTCAAATAGTTAACCAAGAAGATAAATTCAAATCAGAATTCAATCTTTTAGAAGCAGAATCCTTTAAAAGTCATTTTAATCGTGTATTAGGAAAAAAATTAACACAGTTTTTAAAGAAATCTCCAGAATTTTCCAATCCTGATGTATTAATGATATATTCTATAGATTATGAAAAATATTCGGTTGAATTACGATTAAAATCTATCTTCATTTATGGGAGATATAATAAATTAATAAGAGGAATCCCGCAAACACATTGGTTTTGTAGGAAGTGTATGGGTGCAGGGTGTGAGCTTTGTAATTATACTGGGAAACAATATTTAATGAGTGTAGAGGATTTAATAAGTCCAGAATTTATTAATGAATCAAAAGCGACTGATTTGAAATTTCACGGTGCTGGAAGAGAAGATATTGATGTAAGAATGTTGGGATCTGGAAGACCTTTTATTCTCGAATTAAGAAATCCTAAAATTAGAATTTTAGACTTAGGCAAATTACAAAGGAAAGTCAATAAAAGTAATAAAAGGAAAGTAAGAATTTGTAATCTACATTATAGTAACAAGAAAGAAGTAATCAGACTTAAAACGGAAGCTAAAAATACAAAAAAAGTCTATAAAGCTACAGTAAAATCCGAAAGTAAATTAAATAAAGAAAATTTTAACCAAAAAGTAATTCTTTTGAAAAATATATTTGAAAATAAGGAAATACATCAAAGAACACCCAATCGAGTGTCTCATCGCCGAAGCGATAAGGTAAGAGATAAATTAATCTTCAAAATTGAAGGAAAATTGATAAAACCAAATATTTATGAGTTTATTATAGAAACTCAAGGTGGAACTTATATAAAAGAGCTTATCGGTGGCGATGAAGGACGCACCACTCCTTCTTTTTCGGAAATTTTTCAAATTCCTTTAAAATGCACAGAATTAGATGTTTTAGAAGTTTCTTCTTAGTGTTGATCTTATTCAATTTTATTTGGCTAAAATCAAAAAATAAATAAATTATAATGCATAATTCTACTAAATCAATTGATTAGTTTTTTATATTGGTATTATTAAAGGTGACTAACAATCGTAAAACACAGAGGCTATAGAAAAAAAACTAGACATAAACACAGGAAAAATGTTCGTGATCGAGGTTTAGGTTCAGTTGAAAAATATTTAATTGATTATGATATTGATGATAAAGTAGATATAATAACAGATTCATCTCAACACAAGCGAGGGATGCCGCACAGTCGTTATCATGGGCGTACAGGCACAATTATTGGTCAAAGGGGACGTTGCTATTTAGTTGAAGTAAAATTAGGAAATTCAAAAAAAACTTTAATCATTGGAAAGGAGCATCTTAGATTAAATTCTGTTTCTGTAAAATAAAATTGTAAATAAGGTAATGATTTAGAATGTCTGGCCGAAAAAAAGAAGAAAGGAGTATCTCTCTCCCTGAAGTAAAAGAAATAATGGAAAACTTAAAAGATCAATTATTAGAAATTGATGCAGATGAAGGAATGTCGCATTTTCAAGAAATTACCTATAATTATGTGAATAAATTTGCGAAATATGATGCTAAAATCGCGAAAAAAGTGAAAAAATTATTAATGGATAAGTATGAAATTGAAGAAATTTATGCAATTAACATTATTAACATTGATCCAAAAACAATTTTGGAGCTTAGAACAATATTAGAAAAAAGTTTTACAGGTAAAACATTAACAGATGATCAATTAGAAGTTATAATTGAGGAAATGGAAGAGCTTAAATCAGCTTAATTATAAAATTTTAAATTTAAATTATAAAATTCAAATAAAATTTATAAGTCTGTTTTGTTTTAAATTCAATGAACAATCCCATCTAATTATGTAGTTCATTATAAATAAAATTTCGAAATGGTAATCGGAAAAGTTAAAAATAAAATAGTTAGTAATGATGGAAAGAAGAGAGCGATCCAGAGGTCCTCCGCGCAGAAGAGATTATCGTGGTGGTCCGAGGAAGAAAAAACAATTTATAAAAAAATTTCGGGAAATTCTTATCTTAGATCTATTAATGCATGGACATCCCGAAGAAGATAAACCTAGTTGGGCCAAAACGCCTATTGCTCAAGTTCTTACTTTTCCAGATTTCGTCCTTTATGAGGTTAAGGTTAATAAAAATTCCGATATTGAAGTTCAAGAACAAAAAACTTATGAAGAATTTTTAAATGAAGATAAATTAAAAGAAGTTTTAAAGAAGATAAACTATGATGATTTAACTAGTACTTCAAAAGCATTAATCCAGCCAATTCTCGAGAAGGAAGTATTAAAATATGAAGAAGAATTCATATATTTCTTTAATAACTCTACTTCAATAACTCCAAGAATGCATGCCTTAAAATTGTTACCAGGAATTGGACAAAAGCACATGTGGGAGATTCTTGAAGCAAGAGAGAGACAAAAATTCGGAGCATTTCAAGATATTGCCGATAGAACTAGTATATCTAATCCCGCTAAATTGATTGCACAGAGAATAATAAAGGAACTTCAAAGAGATGTAAAATACTATCTCTTTAGCAAGACTCAAAAATATGAATGAACCATATGAATAGTAGAGAAATACAACTCATTTTACAACAACTGAACATTAAACCTAACAAAAAATTAGGTCAGAATTTTATAACTGATAAAAATATTATAAAAAAAATTATATCTGTTTCTAAAACATCTCGAGATGATGTTATTTTAGAAATTGGACCTGGATTAGGAAGTATAACTCAAGAATTAGTAAATCTAGTAAAAAAAATATATGCTATTGAAATAGATCACCAATTATATTTATACTTGAATGATAAATTCTCCATATATGATAATGTAGAAATTATTCATGGGGATATACTCAAAATTGATGTCCCTAACCATAATAAAGTTATTTCTAATATTCCTTATACAATAACAGGACCTATATTAGATAAGATATTTTTCAAAATAAATTCACCAATAGGAATATTAACTATAGAAAAAAGTATCGCTGATCGAATATTTTTATCAGGAGATTATAAAAAATTCTCTCGAATCAGTATTAGCGTGAATTCTTTTATGAAACCTGTTTTAAAATCAAATATTCCTAGAAATTGCTTTTACCCTATTCCAAAAATCGAATTATCTCTTATAAAACTTATCCCTAAAAGTAATATTAATCCCTTCTTCTTAGAAAATAAAGCTTTAGATTTTTTTTTAAAATTTATTGGTGGAATTATGCCTTATAAGAATAGAAATATTGCTAATGCTATTGATCTATTTTTCAAAACTCAAAAAGATATTCAATATTCAAAAGAAGATATTCTCTCAATTTTAAAAAAAAATAATCAAGAAAATAAAAAAGTATTCAACTATGAAATTGACGAGTATACTGAAATTTGCAAATTGTTTTATTCATAAAAACAAATTTATAGTGGATAAAAATCATGCCAACCTTTCCTGATCCAATAATTAACTGTGATTCTAAAAATATTTATGCTCCATCTGATGATACTTATCTAATCTTAGATTATTTCAAATCTCATATTAATTCTATATATTTTGATGGTATAAAAGTAAGCAAGATTAAAAATATCCTTGACTTAGGTACAGGAACCGGAGTAATAGCAATTTTCTTTCAACTAATTAAAATGCAATATCATAATTTTAATCCAAAAATATATGCTTCTGATATCTTAGAAGAAGCGATAAATTGTGCAGAATTAAACCAAAGCGTTAATGAAATTGATCATAAAATTATATTCTTACATTCGAATTTGTTTAATTCCTTTCCAATAAGCTTAAAGAAATCATTTAATATTATTATTTTCAATCCCCCCTACTTACCTTCCTCTCAATTGATAAACGAAGAAGAAAAAAAAGCTATTGATTACAGTTGGGATGGTGGGATTAAAGGTTATGAAATTCTTATTAATTTTTTCAAGAATGCGATTTCTTATTTAAATTTGAAAAATGAACATTACATTTATTATATCACTTCTAGTAGAACTAATTTAAAAGCAATAAATAAAGAAATCACTAAATTGGGATATAAAAACGAAATTGTAGACGAAAAACACATCTTCTTCGAAGATCTATATTTAAATAGAATTATATATAATAAGCACTAAAATGGTCTTCTATTTCGTCTTTTTTCTAATAGAGAAATACCATGGGTATTAAGAGTCCTTGTCAAATTATTGAGCAATATGTCTACTTCTGCTGGTTTAAAAACAGCTCTTCTATGTGCTTCAATTTGAGGGATTGGTAAACCATAATGTTCATTCAAACTTGATATTGGTAATAAAATAGAAGCAATTAAATCTGCTTTCTCTGAAGCCTTTTTAAAAGAGTGTTTCTCATCCATGAAAAACTCAATCCTACAAGGAGTATCATATCGAGCAGTTTTTAGATAGAAGGCATAAAAAGAGAGGGGGAAGTAATATGGAATTTCTTTTTTAATTCCTGTATCTCTTATTTTATCGATTTCTCTTTTACAATTAAAAATACAAGTTCTCTCAGACTTTTTCATTATTCTATTAAATAAGTCTAGGTCACAAAAATAATCCATTACTTTTCGATAATCAGCTTTAATGAAATCGGTTAAATTTGAATGACTGGGTTTTAGTAATTGAACAGAATCTTTTAATAGATGGCATAAAGCAGAAGTTCTTGTATCTTTAATTGAACCTATTAATAATATCCCTTTTTCTTTACAATTCAAATATAATTTATGATATTCTTTCAATAATCTGTCGTATTTCATAGAGATTTCAGGATCTTTCGAAAATACTAAATTTATTGGCATTATAACAATCGATCCATCAATTATTATCATATCGATATTAGACGATTTCTCAATCATATCATTTAATAAGTTGATTTCCATGAACGTCATATCAATGGAGATGTTAGTTTCAACTGTTGTTTCATCTCTATTAATTAAATTGCCTTGAACTAAATAATTATTAAAACCACTATTGTCGGGGTAATAAGCAATATTTGCAATGTGATTTTTTTTAAAGTAATATTTTACTGCGATAGCTTTTAAGAATGAGAAGTCAACATTCACATATTTCTTCGTCACAGAACTTCCATCAACACTTACTATATTTAATCCCCTAATATTTGCAGCTTGAACAGACTTCTTTAAAAATCCTTCCTTTATATAAAATTTAGGGAATTCTATAAATTGGGAAAAGTCTAAATCATCCAAATTCTTAAGAATTATTTTGATAAAGGAATTTTTTAATTTTTCAATGGCTAAATATTCTTTTGCAATTACCCAAAGGTAATTGTGGAGAATTTGCTCTTTTGTTAGACCAATATTATTGATAATCTCATTTTCATGAGTTAAATTTCTAAAATTTGTTTTCCCAGAATTAATGTTATTATCCCGAATTGTCATTAAAAGTACAAATATTAGTATTAATAATAATAATAATGAGATCTATAATTTTTTGATTTTTAAGCAGGATAGAAAGATAAGAAAAATGAACAAAATGACTTTACAGTTAGGAGAAAACTCTTGGATTTTAATCGGGTTAATATTTTTTGAGCTTTCTTTTGTATTTTTACCTGCTCTTATTTTTAGTAAATGTAAGAAGAAGTCATTTTTAAACGAATTAAATGACATAGGTTTTCAAAAGAATGATGATATGTTTATCAAAATAATATCTGGGTTAAGTTTTGGGACATTGTTTTTCTTTTTCAGTAATTTTATTATCGTTTTATTTAGAGATTTTATCATTAGAAATATATTTGGTACAGAATTTGTTGAGCTTGCTCAAGAAGGAGCCATAAGCACTGCGCCTATCCAACCTAACCCTATTCAATTAATTATCTTAATAATTTTACAAATAATCATAACTGGACCATGTGAAGAAGCCTTTTTTAGGGGATTTCTCATTAAGAAGTTTAACACAAAATTAAAACCAATCTATTCAATTTTTATTTCATCTATTTTTTTTACTCTCTATCATGTTCCGCCTTTTTTAGTTCCTATACCAACAATTGTAACTTTTTTTGGGTATTATTTTAGCTTTGGACTTTTATTATCTTTTATTTTTGTACATTTCAATTATTCAATAATACCATGTTCTGTAGCTCATTCATTTTTTAATATTTTATTAATGGTAATTTGATTTCTGTTCTTACATGAAATTATATTTTTAAATTAAACAAAAATTAATTAATATGAGGTATATTAATATTATAAATCAAAATTTAATCCGCCTTTATACTAAGGTTTAATCAATCTTCTTAGCTATCAAATAAAAACCCTAAAAATAATAAAGTTATTGATTAGTTTGACACAATACGATTATACTTTTAAAATTTTAATGTTGGGTGATGCATCTGTGGGTAAAACATCACTTACAATAAGATATATTTCGGGGTTTTTCCAAGAAGACTTGAAATTAACGATTGGAGTAGATTTCTATTCCAAAACAACAAATTTCAAAGATAAAAAAGTAAAACTGCAGATATGGGATTTTGGAGGGGAAGAAAGATTTCGATTCTTACTTTCCCAATATTGTAAAGGTGCTAACGGAGCTTTTTTCTTATACGATATTACAAACCAATTATCAATAGATCACCTTCCTGATTGGACACAAGTGATTAGAGAACATGCAGGGGATATACCAATAATGTTAATTGGCTCCAAAGTAGATCTAGATGAATTTAGAGTAGTCCCTAGAGATGATGGAATATTAGCAGCAAAAAAATATAATCTAGCTTCCTTTGTTGAATTGTCTTCTAAAACGGGAGCAAACGTTGAAAACACATTTAATGTAATGACAGAAATTCTTTTCGAAAGGTTTTCTAGCGAATATTAAGTCATCTTTATTTATAAAATATTATTCACTAATTAATAGACATATGTTTAAAATAACTAAATTCATTTAATAACAATAAAAAAAGCATGGTATTACATATGGAAGGCTCTAAGACGGAAGAACCTCCAAGACCTAAAGGATTGAATCTAAACACAAAAGCACCATTAATAGATACTATAGATATTTATGAAAATCCTATAAATCTAAATGACCTTCTCAAGACATATGATGGAGTATTGATAGACTTTTTCCGAGGAAATTGGTGAAGTCACTGTAAAAAACACTTAAAGTTGCTAACTGCGCATATCTCTGAATTTCAACAACGAAATATTAAGTTGATATCTATTGCTAGTGATAGTGCAAGGCTTTTAAGTAAATTTAAAGAAGAAAATAGTTTTAATGTTGATATGATTTCTGATAGAGGAGCAAAAATAGCGAAACAATATGATGTTTACTGGTTTGCAACTGGAGGAGGAAAAGATTATAAAATAAAACAAGCTGTTCCAAGTAAATTTCTAATTGATAAAGATGGCAAGATTATTTGGAAATATATAGGAAAGGATAAGACAGATAGACCTTCAATTGAAATGATGACTAATATAATTGATAAATTTATTAAAAATCCCAATTAAGAATGATTTTAGTGTATAAAAAAGAGACGCTTAAGGACAACCTTGCGAGGGTTTTGGGATTAATCTTTTTTATTTTTTTTTTTTAAGATATGTTTTCAAATTGAAATTGAAAAATTAAGATTTTCGAAATCAATATGTTTAAAACTTTAAATTTAGTTATTATATCTAAGTTAATTTATTACATTGGAATTGGTTCGAGGTAAAATATACAATGGGCACAGACAAAGAGGTGCAGAGACCTAGGGGATTAGGTTTGCATTCTAATGCACCATTGATAAATACTGTAGATATCTATAACAATCCAGTAAATTTAAAAGATCTGCTAGAAATATATAATGGAGTACTAGTTGATTTTTTCCGAGGTACTTGGTGAACTTATTGAAAGGAAGAATTAGAACATCTTAAAAAACACTTCCAAGATTTTAAAGAAAGAAACATTAAAATTATTTCAATAGCTAGTGATACAACTGGTCTTTTGAGGAAATTTAAAGAAGATAATAGCTTCCCAGTAGATATGGTCTCTGATCGCGGCGCCAAAATAGCTAAGGATTATAATGTTTATTGGTTTGCTGAAGGGTGGGGAAAACTTAAAGTAAAACAAGCTGTTCCAAGTAAATTCTTAATCGATAAAAGTGGTAAGATTATTTGGAAATATATCGGAAGAGACAAAACAGATAGACCCTCAGCAGGAGCTATAATTCTTCTAATTGATAAATATATCAAAAATCCCATTTAAGAATGATTTTAGCGTATAAAAATGAGACGCTTAAGGACAACCCTGCGAGGGTTTTGGGATTATATTTTTTTTATATTTTTATAAAAAACCAAACTATTGATTAAATCGTACATATTTAATATGTTGTTTAGTTAAATTATTGTACCGAAATCCTATTTCATATTTATAACCACACTTAGAACATTGATACTGAGTACAATTTATACAATTTTCCCGATTTATAATATTATCCCTCATAAGATCTCCGCATTTGTCACATTTCGTACTTGATATCATAGTTTAAAAATACAATCTAAAACTTATTTAAAACTAATAAGTAGGACGATTTTGTGATAAAACAAAAATAGATTTTAGATGATTGTTAAATTTATTTACCCTAGAACTCTAAACTTTAGTATAGTTAGCTTCCATATAAAATCCTAGAAAAATGACACCAAATATGAATAAATCAATTATTTCTACTAAATTTATATACGCAGTATTTTCCCCGAGAATACGTTGAATTACTGGTCTCAATATTTGAGAGAGTAAATACGCTGCAAACCCTATCATCAATACAAAAGAATTTACCTGTGATAAACGCTTATTTTTGTACGAAAATGCAAAAAGCCATACGATTACCAAAAGAGAAGGAATGACCACTGCGGGTAATAAAGTACTTATGGAGGGTGTATCAGAAACGATTATAACAGCAGCAGATTCAATAATAATAACAAATACTACTATTATCAAACTAGTTTTATTTCTAGATGTTTCATCTCTTAGATTTTGAAACTTATCTCTTAATGAAAGTGAAAATAATATCATCGTAGTACTCAAATAAATCAATGAAAGTACTGTAAAAATGATAATAAAGAAGCGAATCTTAATTACAAGTAAGTTCAACGGTTCTGTAAAGTAACTATATGTAAAATCAAAGAATAAATCTATCATTTTCCCAAAGGACAATAGGAGAAAAAAGATCGCAAATAAGATAGGGAGATCTGATAAAAATTGCTTTTCTTGCTTAAACCATTTGTAAAACATATACATTGAACTTCCAAATAAGATAAAAATTCTAACTAAAACAATAATAACGACTAATTCCATTCCCTGAATGTCATTATATGCTTGAATAATAATCGGAAGATTCAGAAAATAGAGCATAAACACCGAAATGAACCCTAATAAAGACCCTAATGAAAGTGCTAATTTGTACCAATTACTTTTTCTCATTTTAATAAACCTCTTTTTAATACCAAATTTTATTCAAAAATCTTTTTAGAATTATCAATAAAAAGTAATCTTTTTTTTTCTTTTACCAATTATAAAATGCCTTTTGAGATTTAACTCAGAAAAAATAAGAATGTAAAAAAAATAGGTTATAAATAAAATTTATTGCGGTTTATGTGTCTTTATTTTTTTAACGAAAAAAATAATCAATGCTAATGTAAAATATACTATAGCAGCAAATAAAAAAACGAACTTTAGTAAAGCACAGAATGATGCAGTGAAAGAATTAACTGCTGAAACCGATGTAGGTGTCCCAAACATTATTAATAAATTAGTATTTTCAATAATATCTAAAATTCCTGTTAAAAATGGTGCTAACGTAAAGTAAAAGCCTATAGATTGGATTACACCCTCGGATTTTCTCGAAATTAAAATTAATAATCCGAGAGATAAAGAAACATAACCGAAAATATATACAAAATCCCAATATATTGCTAAAGATTGTCTAGTAATTCCTTCAGCACCCCATGATATAAAAATTAATTGCACTTTATCAGGCGTCCAGGCAAATTCATAATCAAGAATCCCGTATATTGGAACAGCAGCTTCAATAGGTATAAAAACTAGTAGATAAATTAAAAAAACTATCATCAAACCTATTGCAGTTAATATAATTACATATTTGTTTTTTGGAGTATCTTTAAATCTGTTTATAAACATTGATTCTTCACTTGAAGATTAATCAAAGATTATGAATATCTTTTTGATAATATAAAATTAGCTAAATTTCTTATAAAAATTATTTAATGTATAGCATTAAAAAAAAAATAGAAAAAGCTGAAAATATTGAAATCGCATAAAATTAAATCAATATTTATGATTTATATTAAACCAATAGCGATTTTCATATCTGCAGCGGTAACTTTCTTTCTACCGGAGTGTTTAGCAATATCAAGCGCGCAACCAGTTAAACTTTTAGCATATTCTTCTAAATAATCCATTAATTTGTCTACTGCGGCTCGACTTACGATTTCAGCTCCAGCTTTTTTCATTAGAGCCCGTAGGGGACTCCATGCAAATGCAGCCATATTATTTTTCCTCCACTTTATTTATATTTGTTTTTTAAATCTTTTTTTTAAAAGGTATTTAAATTTTAATTAGTATTTCTTATATTTAAATGTGTTGGTTGATCATCATTAATCCGATACATTTGATCAATCAAATACAGTCGACAAAAAAAATTGATGAAAAAAACTTATAAATTTTTTATTAGTCAATTCAGTTAACTTAAAATGATTAATTTTTGATTTCAGATAATAGAATTGTATGATCAGTGATCCTAACTTTGTTATACTTTGACGAAATGTATTAACCAAACTATAGTAAATATTATGGGAAATAAAAGATCAGGTAATATATTTTTTGAAAATTTTGGTTTATAATAATTCTGAATCAAAAATTATTAGTTTTTCTGATATAAGATCTTTATATTTACTTTTTTTTACGCTAATTTAAAATTTTAAGGAATCTTCTTATTAATACTATAATATTCTATTTTAACTAAAACTAAATAAAAAATATCAAATTACATATTTAAAAATGAGTGAAATTAAATCTAAACTTTTAATTGTTTCTGATATTCATCTAGGTTCTTTGGATTGCGAAAGGGAATTATTTATTCAATTTTTAAAAAGTGTTGTTAATGGAGAGTATGGAAATGAACTACAAGCACTTATAATTTTAGGGGATTTTATTGATTTATGTACTGATATTCCAAAAACTCTACTAAAAAGGGATAAAGTCCAAGAAATTCTTACTATTTTATTAGAAATTAAAAAAAAAATTAATCTCATTTTCGTCCTTGGAAATCATGAAATACCTGTTACCAGAGATTATGATGAAAAATTTAAACGTCGAAAAGAGAGGTATTTAAGGAGGTTTGAGAACAGTGAATTCAATGAATTGTTTGATAATAAATTTTACTGTCAGTACTTATTATTAAAAAAGAGGAACAATGAAGATATGCTTTTATTGTATGACTCACGAAAACAAATTGAAGGTAACCCTATCAATCAAGTAAAAATTCAAGGATTAAATTTAGATAACGACTATGAGTGTTTAATGACACATGGTTATCAGTTTGATAGTGATGTATATCGATTTTTTGTAGGACAAATATGGAAATCATTAATTACTAATAATAAGTTTGAGGTTAAAGAGACTTATGATTATTTCTGGAATCAAATAATAAAGAATGGAATAAAAATTAAACCTATTACACTTGAAAAAATGAAATATGATTTAGCTAAACTAAAGAATAAATCTTTAGAATTTGTAGACTCGCTTTTTTCAGAGTTAAGTAATATAGAATTTAATTTAATTAAAGCAAACATGCGTATACTGAAAAATTGGCAACGTGCAAGTAAACCTGATTATTATTTTGATGAAATAAAAGAATTTCTAGAGGATAAAGACTATAATTTTTCAAAAATTAACCATGTTATATATGGTCATTCTCATCACAGTGGAATTTCTTATGGAAACATCAATAATCAGAGAGTAGAAATAATAAACGATGGCGCCTGGCAACATACACAACCTTCCTATGTCGAAATTCTGTCAAAAGGAATTTTAAATTTACGATCTTTTTCTAATATCCCAAATATGTAAAATTTAATAGAATTTTTTGTTATTTAACACTCATTTATTTTTATATGTTCAAAACCTATAAATCCCAGCTTTTATTTTTTAATATTAAGTTTATATTTTTTTAGTATAATAAAACTTCTAGCCTCATGCCTGAGCATATAAATACTCTTTCTGAGATAAATAGTAAAGAAAAACCAGCCTATATTTTTAAAATCACAATTTTGGGTCAAGAACGCGTAGGGAAAACCTGCATTGCAAAGCGATTATGTTTTAACACATTTGATGTGAATACAAAAGAAACTTTAGGAATCGAATTCTATACAAAAGATCTTCCCATAATTATCAATGGGGAAAATTCATTCGTAAGACTTAGTATATGGGATTTTGGTGGACGCGAACAATTCAAAAAGTTATTTCCTTATTATATTAATGGAGCAAATGGAATTTTTATGGTTTTTAATTTAATAGATCTTCAAACGTTATTAAGATTAGACTGGTGGTATGAGAGATTATCAGAATATAATCACGGTAATACTCCGAGAATGTGTATTGGAGCAAAAAATGATCTAGTGAAAACTGCTGATGAGAAATCGAAAGTAGATGATTTAGTTATTAAAAGGTTTATGGAAAGACATGAAGAAAATGATTTTTATAAAACCTCTTCGAAAGAGAATTGTAATATTGATATTACATTTAAAGAGCTCGTTATCAAAATATTGAAGAGAAACAAGTTGGATTTTGACCGAGTGCCATAAAATAGTTAAACTATTTCATTTCTTCTTAAAATAATTTTAAAAAATAGTTAAAATTTGAGGTAGAATAAAATGGTAGATGTATTTCATGAAGATGACGGAGACCTTTCAATTTTGAAAGATATGACAATAGCTATTATTGGGTATGGAAACCAAGGAAGAGCTCAAGCTCTTAACTTGAGAGATTCTGGGTTAAATATCATTGTAGGGAATATTGAAGATGAATACAAGAAAATTGCCTTAAATGATAATTTTTCAACTTTTTCAATTAAAGAAGCTACTGAAAAATCAGATATTATCTTTTTACTACTCCCCGATGAGATTTTGAATAAGATTTTTGAGAAGGATATTAAGCCGAATTTAAAATCTAAATCTGCAATTGTTTTTGCAAGTGGGTATAATATTGGTTTTAACTTGTTAAAACCTCCCAGCGATATAGATGTAATGCTAATTGCTCCCAGAATGATTGGGGTCGGAGTAAGAGAGAATTTTTTAAAAAATGTGGGTTTTTTTAGTTTTATTGCTATTGAGCAAGATGTTTCAGGACAAGCCAAGCAGATTTTACTCGCTCTAGCTAAAGGTATTGGAACATTAAAAAAAGGAGCAATAATGCTGACTTTCAAACAAGAGGCTGAATTAGATTTATTTAATGAACAAGGATTTGGACCTGCATTTGGAAGAGTCTTATTGACATGTATTTACACCTTGATTGATGCCGGATATCCCCCGGAAGCTGTATTAATTGAAATGTATATGAGTAATGAGATGTCCTATACATATAAAAAGATGGCAGATGTAGGATTAGTTAAACAAGTAGATTTCCATTCTCAAACGAGCCAATATGGTGCTATGAGCAGAGGTATACGATTTAGGAAACTCCCTCTTCGTGATAAAATGGAAAAAATCCTAAAAGAAATACAAGATGGTGAATTTACTAAAGAATGGGAAAAAAAGATCACCAAACTAAAATTTAAAATGATAAAATATTTCGCAACTAAACAGAAAATTAATAATTTAGAAAAACAAGTGAGAAAAAATCTTAAATTGAAACACTATGATATTTATGAAGAAGAACCGCCAAAGGAAGCAGAACTTTCTGAATTAAAAAAGATTTCAGATGAATTAAAGTTATTTGAACAATATTTTAAATAGTTAATATTAATTTATATAAGAATAAATACAACCCCTAAAATAGTTAAAATTACACCAATAATTCCAAACTTAGATATTCTTTCCTTATTTATGAAATAAGTTAAAGGGAGTGCAAATAAAGGGGCTGAGCTTGCAATTAAAGATACTACATTTGCCCCTGCTATATGTACGGATTCAGTATATAGATATGCACCTAATGAGGTTCCGATTACAGAAGCAAATATTAGAAGAATCCATGAACGACGAGATTTCTTTTGATTAAGCCAGGTATCATTTTTATTCTTTAAATGATTTTCTCTCAACACCATTGAACCTAAAATTAATAATGCAAATGGAAACCTAATTACATTTCCTATGATAGAACTGAGTTCTTCAACATGGATAATTTGGTCTATTTGAACAGTTGCTAACTCAATTAAAACAGCACCAATAGCCCACCCAATGGCTGCAATTAAACAAAAACCTAAAGCTTTCATGAATTTTTTTTTGAAAACTTCTTGAAATCTGATTTTTATTGCTTTTTTTGAGATAGTTTCCCGTTTTAGCTTTGTATTATTAGAGTCTATTTTAGATTTTCCAATAATAGTTATTCCCATTCCGATCAAGGTTAAAGATAAAATCAAATTGAGTCTAAATGCTTGATTAAGAAAGATCAGAGATAAAATGAACGTAAAAAGAGGAAATGTCATAGAAATTGCAAGAGCAATGGTAGTTCCTAATTCTTTTTGAGCAATAAAATAAGCTGTGTCTCCAATCACTTGCCCAAATATAAAGCTGAAGATTAATAACAACCATAATTGCCATGGAATTATAAAAATAAGATTAAATTGATTCAAAAATATGATAATTAGAATGAACGTTAGAGTACCTACACCGGTTCGAAAGAAATTAATAAAAGTTGGACTAACTTCATGTTCTGTCTGACGAAACATGACATTAGATCCAACAAATGTAAGTACAGCTGAAATAGCAATAATCTCTCCTAACATTAATCATGTAAATTAAAGAATACATAAATTGTTTTGTGTTGTTAGTCTTCTTTTCCCATTTTATCCTCAATTATTTCTGTTAAATCATTATTGCAATTATAACAAAATTTTGGGAGAGAATTGAATTCAGTACCACATTTTGGACAAGTAATTTTACTCCCATTAGCAAGAGAATATAAATCTTCGATTTGAGGCTTGAATTTAGATTTTAAGATTTTCTCTTTAATTAATGAGAGGCTAATTGAAAGACCAATTATCACGATTCCAAGTAGAATTGTATGCATGAAATGAAAACTGAAATGAGAATTGAAATATACTGGAGAATGTTTTGATAAAAAAACATAAAGAAAGAAGTTAGGAAAGAAGAATGTTATTAAATTCATTGAGTATGCCTTTTTGAAGTTATTATAAATAAAGATTGGGATAAATGATATTAAAATCCAAAGCAAATAAATAAAAAATAGACCAGGCCATATATCAAACAAAATGTAGTTAGCAAAAAATTGTATTATCATTTGTTGTTCAATTGTTGTTCCTATATCATAATTAAGATTAATTTGATAACCAAAATAAAATACAACTAAATTTAAAATTAATGTTTGAATTATGAAGAGAACAAGTCTATTTCTGAAAATTTCAACTGTTTTCATTAATATTTATCTAAATATTTCAAAGAATTAAACTCTTCTAAATAAACGCTGATTTTTAAATAACTCTATCAGAATGATATGCCTAAAACAGTAAAATTTTTAATATTTGCTATCTTCATTTATGTACAGTGGAAGACTCGTATTCTTATTTTTTTACTATGGCATATTATAACCATTATAAAGGATGTTTTCTCCCATGATTTATACTTCTTCTTTAAATTCTATTTATGAAAGTATTTTTTTTGGAGGTATTTAACTTATGAGTTATACATTTTCAAGAACTAAAATGATAGAAAAAATTAAATTTGGGCTTTTAAGCCCTGATGAAATCCGAAAAATGTCAGCTGCTCGAATAATTACCGCAGATACATATGATGAGGATGGATTACCTATACCCTCTGGATTAATGGATCAACGATTGGGCACCATCGAACCAGGTCAGCGTTGTCAGACTTGCGGTAATCTTGTAAGTAATTGTATGGGTCATTTTGGCCATATAGAGCTCGCTAGACCGGTTATTCATGTAGGTTATGCAAAAAAAGTGTTAAAAGTTTTACGTAGTATATGTCCGGACTGCTCTCGGTTAATGCTTACAGAGGAGGAAAAAGAGAAGTTTCGAGAAGAACAAGTTAAGCATCGAAAAATTTTCTTTGAAGGAGATGAAGATGCAGCAAAAATTGTTTTTAAACGAGCAAGAAAGACGAAAGCTTGTCCTTATTGTGGAGGAAAAAAGAAGAAAATAATCATTGAAAAGCCAACAACTTTTTATGAAGAAGAAGAAGGAAAAGGTTCGAGGAGAATAACACCTATTGAAATTTTAGAACGATTAAAAAAGATGAGTGATGTTGATCTTAGGATCCTTGGTATTTCTCCTGAGAATGCTCGCCTTGAATGGGTTGTTTTTACTGTTTTGCCAATACCTCCTGTATGTGCAAGACCATCAATCACCTTAGATAGTGGTATTCGGTCTGAGGATGATTTAACACATAAATTAGTTGATGTTATTAGAATTAACCAAAGATTAAGGGAAAATATTGATGCCGGAGCACCTCATTTAATAGTTGAAGACCTTTGGGAATTATTGCAATATCATATTACGACATATTTTGATAATCAAGTATCCGGTATACCTCCTGCTAGACATCGATCTGGCAGAGCACTGAGAACCTTAACTCAGAGGTTAAAAGGTAAAGAAGGAAGATTTAGGAGTAATTTGAGTGGTAAAAGAGTTGATTTCTCTGCTCGTAGTGTAATATCACCAAATCCTTATATAAGTATTAATGAGGTAGGTGTCCCTATAGAAATAGCTAAAATTTTAACAATCCCTACTAATGTTAATGATTGGAATATTGAAGAAATGAAACAAATGGTCTTGAATGGACCTTTTAAACATCCTGGAGCTAATTATATTATTCGGAATGATCGTAGAAGGATTGATCTTCGATATGTAAAAAATCGAAAGATTATTGCTGATATGCTAGCACCAGGCTTTACTATTGAGCGCCATTTAAATGAGGGAGATTTAGTATTATTTAATCGCCAACCTTCTCTTCATAGGATGTCAATAATGGCTCACGAAGTAAAAATAATGAAAGGAAGAACATTTCGCTTAAATTTAACTGTGTGTCCCCCTTATAACGCTGATTTTGATGGAGATGAAATGAACTTGCACGTACCTCAAAGCGAAGAAGCCCGTACAGAGGCAGAACTACTTTTAAAAGTTCAAGAACATATATTATCTCCGAGATTTGGTGGACCAATATTAGGTGGCATTCAGGATTTTATTTCAAGTGTATTCCAATTTACAAGTAAAGATTCTATCTATACTAAAAAAGATGCATTAAAATTGTTATATACTGGAGATGTATTTCAAAACAATCCTAAATTTAGTTTGGATCAACTCACTCCTGTGGCTATTGACCCAGAACCAATGTATTCTGGAAAAGACATCTTCAGTACATTATTTCCAGATGATCTTAATATCAAAGTAAGATCAAAGTTCTGTAAAAAATGTGAAGTTTGTGAAGAAGAAGACTGTATTTATGATGCCTATGTTGTAATTAAAAATGGTCATCTGATAACAGGTACTATTGACGAGAACTCGTTTGGAGCTATGCAATCAAATAGTATATTACAACGAATTATTAAAGATCATGGTAACGCACGGGGGAGGATTTTTTTAGATAGTGCCACAAAAATGCTTTTATATGTTATTCGCCAGAATGGAATGACAATGGGATTGGATGAAGTCTATGTCCATGGGCATGCTTACGAAGCAATTCAAAAAATATTAACGGACGCGAATGAGGAATCTAAAAAATTAATAACTGCGTTTCATGAGAATGATACAACAATTCTTAGAAGAGCTCCTGGGCGTTCAATGAGAGAAACTTTAGAATTAAGAATTCGCCAAGTATTAGCAGAAGCTAGAAAACAAGCAGAAGAGACTGCCGCAGATTTCATAGGAGATGAAGCTCATTCTGTCATTATGACTAAATCTGGGGCTAGAGGGAATATATTAAACCTTGGACAGATGTCTGCTGTTGTCGGGCAACAAGCAATTAGAGGAGAGAGAATTAATCGAGGATATAGTATGCGAACGCTACCTCATTTTAAAATTAATGATCTCACACCTAAATCAAGGGGATTTGTTTCTTCTTCCTATAGAAATGGTTTAAAACCAGTAGAATTCTTTTTTCATGCAATGGGGGGAAGAGAAGGATTAGTTGATACAGCTGTAAGAACTTCAACATCTGGATATATGCAACGCAGGTTGGTGAATGCTTTACAGGATATGGTTGTCGAAAATGATGGCACTGTGAGAAACTCTGATAAAAATGTAATCCAATTTTGCTTTGGAGATGATGGTATTGATGCAATGCATACTGATCATGGTGCTGCAGTGAATCTAGATGTTTTATTATTAAAAGCAAAAGCTCTAAATGTTGATGAAGTACGTGAGGAGATTAAAAAAGGTCAAACATCAAAAGCTAAACCAAAGAAAAAAGTTGAAACTATAAAAAAACCAATTGAGAAGGTTGAAACAGAACTAAAACCAGAAAAAAAAGAATTGAGTAAAGATTCCTTAAAAGAACAATTTGAAGAAGAAACTGGGAAGAAGGCAATTTGGCGAGGTAAAGAAACTAACGCATATTTAGAATGGAAAGAAAAACAAATAAATTAAAATATTTTTTAAATTAAAAGGAAGAGACAAATGGTAAAAGTTAATCCAAAATTTTTAGATGAACAATTAGTTATATTAAAAAAAGATGGTATTCCTGAAGATTTAATAGATAAGATAAGAGAAAAGATAATTCATGAAGATTTAGAAGAGGAACAACTCGAATATCTGTTAAATAAAATTTATATTAATTTTAATAATGCTCGTGTAGAAACTTCAGAACCTGTTGGTACTGTTGCTGCACAATCAATTGGTGAACCAGGAACACAAATGACTCTACGAACCTTCCACTATGCAGGAGTAGAAGAGTTCTCCGTTACACAAGGACTCCCTAGGTTAATTGAAATTGTAGATGCACGTCGTTTTCCAAGTACACCACAAATGTCTGTGTATCTTGAAAAACCTTATTCGGAATCTGAAGAAAAAGCAATTGAAGTACATAATCGAATTGAGCAAATTCGTATAGAACAGATTATTCACGATATTGATTTAGATTTTGTGAATTGGAATATTGTTATCAACTTAATCCCAGAAATTTGTGAGAAAAAGGGGATTGATATTAATGAAATACCAGAAATTTTAAAGCGTTATAAGAAAAAGGGAACAATAAAGCGTGAAGGCAATTCCATTATTATTGATCCAGGTATTGAAGATTTACAAAGTTTACAGAAACTAAGGGAAAAGATTCTTAAAAAAGTCGTAAAAGGGATAAGGGGTGTAAAAAGAGGTTTGTTAACTCCTTCAGATGATGGTGAAGAATGGATAATAAAAACCGAAGGGACAAACATGCAAAGTGTTATCCAAATAGAAGGAGTTGATATAACAAAAACAGTCTCAAATCATATTCATGAGATTGAAAAACTGTATGGAATTGAAGCAGCACGTCAAATGATAATATTAGAAGCTCAAAAAGTGCTTGAACAACAAGGATTAGATGTAGATTTACGGCATCTTCTAATTTTAGCTGATCTAATGTGTTATTCTGGATCAATACAATCTATTGGAAGACATGGGATCTCAGGTTCAAAATCGAGTGTGTTTGCGAGAGCTGCTTTTGAGGTTACCGTTAACCAACTTCTTGATGCGGGGCTTTATGGTGAGGAAGAGCGCCTTTTAGGCATTCCCGAGAATGTTATTGTAGGACAAATTAGCCCTATAGGGTCAGGGCGTGTTAATGTAATGTTTGATCTCGACGCTAATTTAGAGATATTAAAAAAGAAGAAAAAAGGATAAAATCAACCGAAAACTTTTAATTTAGATGAAATAACTTAAAAATGCCTCAAAAAATTAAAAAAGTATCGTTCTTATTACTTATTATATAGAAATTGTTTGAATATACCATGGCAAAGAGAAAAACTAAAACTTCCGTTGAGAAAGTTGATCTTAGTAGGAAAAAAACAAAGGAATTTGATGTAGATACCAATATCAAGGTTGCGTATAAAACTGGTAAAATACTTTTTGGTAAGAATCAAGTTCTTAAAAGTTTACATAGAGAAAATCCATATAAAATGCTTATTGTGAGCAGTAATTGTCCAACAGATTTGATTGATGAGCTAGATAATTATAATTATCTTCTAAAAGATAAGGTTTTTGTCTATAAATATAAAGGTTCAAGTTGGGATTTAGGCCTAGCATGCGCTAAACCTTATATGATCTCTATAATAGGTGTAATTGATTTTGGAGATTCAGACTTAATTTCTTTAAAAACTAAATAATCTAAACAAACACTAGAGACTTGGTTTTTACATGTTAAAAAAAAATATTAAAATTGACCGGGAAGCAATGGAACTTATTTCACTATTTAATAATATCTCTGGCGCCATCATTAAAGATTGCGTTATCTTTAAATCTCCTGAAAATGGCTCTGAAATTGTTATTTTTTTAGTAAAAGAAGAGGATGTTGGAAAAGCAATTGGAAAATCTGGCGAACACGTCAAAGACTTAAAATCAAAACTCCAAAAAAAGATTGATGTAATTGCTTTCTCAGAAAACTTAGACAAATTCGTCCAAAATATTTTACAAACAACAAAAAATTCCATAAAGGTTCAAAATATTGAGATAAAAGAGAATAGAAACCAAAAGAAAACTGTTGTCATAACTGTAAGACCTCAAGATCGTGGAAAAGCTATAGGTAAGGATGGTTCCATGATAAGAAAAATTAAAGAATTAGTTTTAAGGTATTTCGAAGTTGATAATGTAATTATTAACACTAAAAATATCTAATTTAATCTTTTGGAAATTATCCTTACGTCCAATTATACATAAATTTTAAGTTTAAGGAAACATTTTTTCTCCTACTAAAGTTAAAAAGTAGGTGTTATTAATAGCCCCTAAAGGATTATATGCAGCAAGAAAATTACAAATTAATCGAAAAAAATTTCGATGGTCTAAAACCAAATATAAAAGGAGAAAACTTCAATTAAAGAAGAAGGTAGACCCCTTGGAAGGAGCTTGTCAAGCTCTCGGAATCGTTCTTCAGAAAGTTGGTAGAGAAAGTAAACAACCGAACTCAGCAATAAGAAAATGTGTAAGAGTTCAGCTAAAAAAGAATGGTAAGGGAGTTACAGCATTCTTACCTGGAGATGGTGCTCTTAATTTTATAGAAGAGCACGATAGAGTGATTCTTGAGGGAATTGGAGGAGCTAAAGGACGTTCCATAGGAGATCTCCCTGGAGTTCGTTATAGAGTAGTTAAGGTTAATGGGGTAAGTCTGGATGCTCTTTTAGCTGGAAAGAAAGAGAAACCACTCCGTTAAAGAGGTTTTAAGTTATGAGTAAAACAAAGATGGAAATAAAACTATTTAATAAATGGTCTTTTGCAGACATTAAAGTTGATGATGTAACAATTGAAAATTATATTAATTTGAAACCTATTATTGTACCCCATTCAGCTGGGAAGCATGAGCATAAAAGATTCTGGAAATCTTCCAAAGTTTCAGTAATTGAAAGATTTAGTAATAGATTACTTTCTCCTGGTTTTATCAGCGGAAAAATTAGGGGTCATAAAAGTTCTTATAATTCTGGTAAAAAAATAAAATTGCTAAGAAGTATAGAGAATGCATTCACCTTAATTGAATTATTAACTGAGCAGAATCCTATACAAGTATTAGTAGATGCAATAATTAATACCGCGCCTAGAGAGGAAACAACGAAAATCGCTATGGGAGGCATTAGTTACGCGTCAGCAGTAGATATAGCACCTCAGCGTCGAATAGACCTTGCTGTTAAATATCTCGTTCAAGCAATTGGTGCCAGATCCCATTCTAACGTCAAACAGTTTGAAGAAAATCTAGCACAAGAATTAATATTAGCAGCAAATAATAGTCAAGAATCAAGAGCTGTTAAAAGAAAAGATGAAATTGAACGAATAGCCGTTTCTGCAAGATAATTTTTTTTTCTATATTACTAATTTCTAAATTAAATTTTAAAAAAAAAATTAAAAAAAGTAAAATATTTAGGCGTGAGCAGCACCACAATAACCACAATACTTAGCTTCCGGATTTGCGATACTTCCACATTCACGACAGAAATTAGCTTGATTATCTATTTTTGGTTTTGCAGGTGGTCTATATACTTGAGTAATCTTAATTTCACTTAAATCAGTTCCACATTTATAACAAAATTTAGGATTTCCCTTAATTTTCATTCCACATGTTGGACAGGCCATGAGTACCCTGGCGCCACATTCTTGACAATAATCCCATTTCTTATCAAATTTTTTTCCGCATTTATGACAGAACTTTATTTCTCCTGAAATATATTCTAAAACAGTAGGAATAAGTGCTAAAACAAATAATGTACCGATTGGAATTGCAGGAATCCAATATTCTTCAGGTGTAAAAACTTCGCCATAAATGAGAGCAACCATTACAACGACAGTTATTAAAAAAATTGTCCACGCTCCGATTATCCCCATTTTAATCCTCTGTTCAGTTCTATAATCCACAACTGTAGCCATAACAGACAAAATCAATAAAACTCCAATAGGAATAATAGGGATCCAATATTCAGAAGATATAAAGACCTCACCAAAAATAAGAGCGATCATTACTACGGTTACAATAGCAAATATTGCCCATAATCCTATTGTTCCTATACTAATTTTTCTATTAACTTTATTAGAACTCATAAAAATACACTTTTAAAATTCAGCTATGTACCTATACGTTTAAATTTTTTAATATCTAAAAAAGTGGTAAAGTCCTATTAAAGATATTTGTAGTCCAGTTTTTATTAGTCAAAAAAAAAAGAATTATAAAAAATTTAAATTTTTATTTTGTAATCCAAGACGGTGACTATTATCGCACCAATTAAGAAAGTACCCATAAAAATCCAAGAGATCCAATAGTAACTCGGAGATAATATTAGTATTTCGAGTATAACGAATGTAAAAGATCCCACTAAAAATAAAGTCCACATCCCTAAAACTCTCGTTTTAATTGGCCTTCTAATTATGATATAAGTTATTAAAGCAGCTAAAGCATAGAAAAGA